>SZOV01000003.1 GCA_030263375.1 Deltaproteobacteria bacterium PRO3 | reverse complement strand
CCCGCCGCCAAACCGTCCCCAACAAGTTGGCTCAAAACCTTTTCTTTCCCCTCAAAAATCATCCGCCATCGAAGAGGATAAAGGCTCCAGGATCTTTTCGTATGCGATCATCTCGGTCGTCCTGTGTTTCGCGATCGCTGTTGCCGCATTTGCCATCGTCTATTTCATGAACCGGTAAATGAAAATCGTCTTCGCATACACGCTTGCCGCTGGCGCGACCTCCGCGCTTACCGCGCCCATCCCCGGCACCTCCCTCCAGTACGCGGCCAACACGGGCAGTCAGGTCCTCGAGTATAAAAATAAATATTATTTGGTGAAGGACGGGGTTTGGTTTGTCGCGGACAGCGCGACGGGGCCCTGGACGGTGGCGGACAAGATCCCGCCGGAGATCTACGACATCCCGCCCAGTTCCCCGGTCTACAACGTGACCTACGTGAAGGTCTATGAAGCCGACGACGATTCGGTGACCTATGGCTATACCGCCGGCTACCTCGGCGCCTTCGTCGTCGGCACGGCCCTCGGGGCGACGCTCGCCTACGGAACCGGTTGGTATTACCCTCCCTATGTCTACGGGGCCTGGTATTACCCGCGTCCTTATTCCTATGGGGTCGGCGCCTACTATAATCCCTGGACCGGGTCTTATGGACGCTACGGCGCTTATTACGGGCCTTACGGCGGCGTCGGCTATGGCGCCGCCTATAATCCGGTCACCGGGACCTACGTGCGCGGCGCCGCGGTTTACGGCCCCTATCAGGCGCGAGGCTACGCCCAGGCCTACAATCCTTGGACCAATACCTACGCGGCCACGCGGCAAGGGTCCAATGCCTATGCCAATTGGGGAAGCTCGGTCGTGCAGCGCGACGACAAGTGGGTGCAGACCGGGCATTACAGCGACGGCGGCAAGGGCGTGGCCGGCTACCAAACTTCCGCGGGCAACCAAGGCTTTGTCGCGAAGGGAGACGATCTCTACGCCGGCCGCGACGGCAACGTCTATCGCAAGACGGACGACGGCTGGCAAAAATATGACAACGGAAGCTGGAACAACGTCGGCGGGAACAAGTCCTCCCAGTTAAGCTCGACCTCTGCCTCGCAACGACAGGAGCAGCTTTCGCAGCAGGCGCAGAAGCGAAGCGGCGGACAAGCCCCCTCAAGTCTAGGCGCCTCCCAGCGGGATCTCTCCAACCGCCAGGCCTCCCAGGTGAATCCGGACGTGCAAAACCGTTTAGACCGGGATTCCGCGAATCGCGACCTGGGCAATCGGCGCGTGCAGGATTTCGACGCCTATCAGCGCAGCGGCGGCGCGCGCCTGAGCCAATCGGGCTTCGATCGCGGCGGATTTTCCGGCGGCACGCGCGATTTTGGAGGAGGGGGCTTTGGTGGAGGCGGCGGCGGAGGGTTTCGCGGTGGGGGCGGCGGAGGTGGATTTCGCGGACGGCGCTAAATAATGCACGCTTGGAGGGAGGCGGTTATGCGTGATCTTTGGGCTCGGGCTGTGGGCGGGGGATTTTTGCTCTTCGCGGCCGTTTCCTTTCTTTCCTGCAAATCGGAAAATACCAAACAGGCGTCGCCGCCGCAGCAGGCCGCGAACGCCGAATGGGAGCCCGACCGCAAGGTCCTCCCCGTGCAAATGCCGCCGCCGCCCGAGTACACCGAGCTGGACGTGCGCCAAGCGAAGCCGCCGCCTTGGCGCGAGGTGAAGGCCCCGAAGGGAGCGCCGAACATCGTGATCGTCCTGATCGACGACATGGGCTTCGGGGTGCCGAGCACCTTCGGCGGGCCGGTCCCGATGCCGACGATGGACCGCATCGCCGGCGAAGGCCTGCGTTTCAACAACTTCCATACCACCGCGCTCTGCTCCCCGACGCGCGCTGCGCTGAAATCGGGCCGCAACCACCACGTCAACAACATGGGCTCGATCACCGAGATGGCGACCGCCTTCCCGGGGCAGACCGGACAAATCCCCAATACCGTCGCGCCGGTGGCGGAGATGCTGCGCTTGAACGGCTACAGCACGGGCGCCTTCGGCAAGTGGCATGAACTGGCGACCTGGGAGACCAGCGTCTCGGGGGCCTTCCAGCGTTGGCCCACCGTGGGCGGCGGCTTCGACAAGTTTTATGGATTCCTCGGCGGCGAGACCAACCAATGGGCGCCGCTGCTCTACGACGGGGTCGTGCGCGTTGAGTTGCCGGAGGACCCCAAATACCACTTCATGACCGATATGACCGACAAGGCCGTCGCCTGGATGAAGCTCCAGCACGCATTGACGCCGGAGAAGCCCTTTTTCATGTATTTCGCGCCGGGCGCGACGCATGCGCCGCACCACGTGCCCCAGGAGTGGATCGCCCGCTGGAAGGGAAAATTCGACCAAGGCTGGGACAAGCTGCGCGAGGAGACCCTGGCACGGCAGATCGCCCTGGGCGTGGTGCCGAAGGGGACCCCCTTGGCCCCCAAGCCCCAGGCCATCAAAGACTGGGACAAGCTGAGCCCCGACGAGAAAAAGGTCTTCACGCGCCAGGCCGAGGTCTACGCGGCCTTTGCCGAGATGACCGACCATGAGATCGGTCGCCTGGTGAGCGCCTTGGAGGAGACCGGCGAGCTCGACAACACCCTCTTCATCTATATTGCCGGAGACAACGGAACCAGCGCCGAGGGCGGCATGGTCGGCATGTTCAACGAGTACACCTATTTCAACTCCGTCCCCGAGACCATCCCGGAGCTGTTGAAGCTGCTCGACAAGTGGGGATCCCCCGACACCTATCCCCACATGGCCGCGGGTTGGGCGGTGGCTTTCGACACCCCCTTTACATGGACCAAGCAAGTCGCTTCCAGCTTCGGCGGTACGCGCAACGGGATGGCGATCCGCTGGCCGAAGGGGATCCAGGCCAAGGGCGAGGTGAGAAGCCAGTTCCATCACGTGATCGACGTGGCCCCCACGCTGCTCGAGGCCGCCAGCCTGCCCGAGCCCAAGGTCGTCAACGGCACCCCGCAAATCCCCATGCAGGGAGTCAGCATGCGCTATGCCTTCGACGACGCCAAGGCCCCCGATCGCCATCTCACCCAGTATTTCGAGATCTTCGGCAACCGCGCCATCTACCACGACGGGTGGCTTGCGGGCACCGTCCATCGCGAGCCCTGGGCGGAAAAGCCGCGGCATACCCTCGAAGAGGACGTGTGGGAGCTCTACGACGTGAGGTCGGACTTCAGCCTGGCCAACAATTTGGCCGCGAAGCAACCGGAGAAGCTCAAGGAGATGCAGGCCCTGTTCCTGAAAGAGGCCGAAAAGAACCAAGTCTTGCCGATCGACGACCGCAGCCTGGAGCGAGCCGTCGCCGCGATGGTCGGGCGTCCGGATCTCATGGCCGGCCGGACCTCGCTGACCCTCGCCGAGGGGATGGCCGGGATGCAGGAAAACGTCTTCCTCAACGTGAAAAACAAGTCGAAGACGCTGACCGCCGAGGTCGAAATCCCCGCGAACGGAGGGAATGGAACATTGATCGCTCAGGGCGGGCGCTTCGGCGGCTGGTCGCTCTACATGAAGGACGGGAAGCCGGCCTACGACTATAACTTCCTCGGAATGGGCCGGACGACGATCGCCTCTCCCCGGGCAATCCCTGCCGGCAAGGCGACCCTCAAGTTCGATTTCGCCTATGACGGCGGCGGATTGGGCAAAGGTGGAACCGGGACGCTCTTCGTCAATGGGGAGAAAGTCGCGGAAGGCAGGATCGAACGCACCCAACCCTTCCTATTTTCGGCCGACGAGACGGCCGACGTCGGCATCGATCTCGGCACGCCGGTGGTCGAGGCCGTGGGCGCCGAGCGCCAATCGAAATTTTCGGGAAGCATCCCCAAGCTGACGGTCGAGGTGCGCGACGCCAATCCCTCGGCCGAGCGGGCCGTAAAAAATAAACAGGAGCTAGTCCGGAGAGCGACCGAGTAAAGGAAACCAAATGCCCACATTTAAGATCCTGCTTCGCAATGCAGCCCTCGTCCTAACGCTCCTTTCCTCCGCGGCCTCCGATGCCAGCGAGGGCGGCAGCAGTCACTATGTACCGGGGGCAATGGCCTCGTTCATCGATTTTCCTTCCGGTCTTCCTTACAACGTCTTGAGCAGCACGCCCGGATATTTCGGTTCGGCCTCCGTGTCGCGTCAGTTTCCCATTGCAGGTCTTTTGACCGCGGACTTGTCAGCCAATTATGTCGGTTGGTTGCCTACCTTTCAATACGACCTGCCTAAGAAAGTATTGGGTGGCCAATACGCATTCACGGTGAGTATCCCGGTACTTTCCTTGGACGTGGATGCTAGCGTCCTGGGTGGTGCCGGGGGCGGGGTAGCCACCTCGGATTCGCGCTCTGGGCTGGGAGATATCTATTTTTCCCCCTTCACGATGTTTTGGAAAAAGGGAAATTTCCACTACCTGGGTTCCTTGGGCATTTACGCGCCTTCGGGCGCCTACGAGGTCGGCCGCCTGGCGAATTTGGGGAAGAATTATTGGACCTTCAATCCCTTGTTCGGATTCCAGTACAATGACCGCGAATCCGGCTTAGAGGCGGTCACCTTCCTGGGTTTCAACTTCAACACCGAAAACAATGCGACCGATTATCAGTCCGGCCATGAGTTCTACCTCGACTTTACCGTAGATAAGCGTTTCAAGAACGGCTTTGCTGTTGGCGGCACGGGCTACGTGTTCCAGCAAATCACCGGCGACGGCGGCACGGGCGCTAGGCTGGGCGGTTTTAAGGGCCGCACCTTCGGTTTGGGGCCGGTGATCTCCCTGCTGCGTCCCCTCGATAAAAAAGTCCTCTTTGCCATGGAGGCCAAGTGGATCCCGGAGATCGAGGTCAAGAATCGCCTCCAAGGGCATTACGTCTGGTTTAAGTTCGGCTTTATCTTCAATTGAAATCTTTCACGGGCATCGCGCGAAAACTCCTCGGGAGGGCCATTTATGAACTCATATCGTTTCCCCTTTTTCCTCGCCGTATTCATCCTGGCCGGCGGCATGGGCAGCCGTCCCGCGGAGGCGCAGGGCCAGGCCTCCCGCGCTCCCAACATCGTCTACATCTTGGCCGATGACTTGGGATGGAAGGACGTCGGCTTCCATGGCTCGGATATCAAGACGCCCAACCTCGACAAGCTTGCCCAGGGAGGCGCCCGGCTCGAGCAGTTCTACGCCCAGCCGATGTGCACCCCCTCGCGCGCCGCCTTGATGACGGGCCGGTATCCCAACCGCTATGGATTGCAGACTGCTGTCATTCCTTCGGCGGGACAATATGGGCTCCCCACCGACGAATGGATCCTGCCCCAGGCCCTCAAGCAAGCGGGTTACCGGACGGCTATCGTGGGCAAGTGGCACCTGGGTCATGCCAAAAAGGAGTTTTGGCCGCGGCAAAGAGGCTTCGATTACCAATACGGACCGCTCTTGGGCGAGATCGATTATTTTACCCACTCCGCCCATGGAACACGCGACTGGTTTCGGGACAATCAGGCCGTGGTAGAAACCGGGTATGCTACCACGCTTCTCGGTCAGGACGCCGCCAAGTGGATCGAGAACCATGATGCAAAAAATCCACTCTTTCTATATTTGACCTTCACGGCGCCTCACGCGCCTTATCAGGCTCCTCAGGAATACCTCGACAAATATAAAAATATCACGGACCCCAACCTTCGCGCCTATTCGGCGATGATCACTGCCATGGACGATGAAATCGGCAGGGTGGTCGAATCGCTGGAAAAGAAAGGGATGCGCGAGAATACCCTGATCGTCTTTCAAAGCGACAACGGGGGGCCTCGCTCCGCGAAAGTCACCGGGGAGGTGGACACCTCCGGCGGATCCATTCCGGCGAACAACGGGCCGTACCGAGAGGGAAAGGCCACGCTTTACGAAGGAGGCACGCGCGTCGTGGCGCTGGCCAATTGGCCCGGAAAAATCCAGGCAGGGAGCGTGGTGGAACAGCCGATCCACATCGTGGACATGTATCCTACCTTGCTGAAATTGGCCGGAGCCCCTTTGGGGAAAAACAAGCCCCTCGACGGCATGAATGTCTGGTCGGCGATCAGCGAAGGAAAGCCCTCCCCGCGTCAAGAGGTGGTCTATGGCATCGAGCCTTTTCGCGGCGCCGTCCGCCAGGGGGACTGGAAGCTCGTATGGCGCAGTATCCTGCCCGGCAAGATCGAGCTCTTCAACATCGCCCAGGATCCCGCAGAGAAAAACAACCTCGCCGCCCAGCAGCCGGCCAAGGTCCAGGAATTGCAGAGGCGCATCGAGGTCCTGGCCGCCGAGAGCGCCAAGCCGCTGTTCCTGCTCGAGGCCTTCCAAAAATCCTGGAGCGCCCTGACCGAGACAGTGGCACTTCCCCGCGATGACCAGGCTTACCAGATGGAACCTTGATCCAATAAAAGAAAAGAATTGATAGGAGGCCCCATGTATCGACGAATCCTTTTTACAGCCCTCGCCCTGACGTGGGCGGCCAGTGTTTCTCCCGATCTTCCCGCGGCTTCTCCGGAGACCGGAGCGCAGGTGACGCCGGCAGCGGACCCTTCGGCCAGGGCTTGGCAAATCATCGACGGGGCGATGGCCGGCAATGTGGACCAACGACGCATGATTGTGGACGCGGCGAGCCTGGGCGGGGCGCGGCCGAAGGTATTCGAATATCTGGGCAGGGCCGCGGTGGACAAGGACCATGAGGTTCGCATGGCGGTCTGCACCAGCTTGGCCTCGCTCAAATCGCCGGAGAGCATTCTTCTTCTCAAAAAATTGTTGGCGGATCCGATCATCGAGATCGGCTTTTGCGCGGCCCAGGCCCTTTACAGCCTGGACGATCCCTTGGGGAAGGAAGCCTTGTTGGAGGTCCTGGAGGGGCAAAAGAAGACCGGAGCGGGCTTCTTTTCCGCGGAGAAACGGGAAGCGATGGGGGCGTTCAAGACGAAAAAGAGATTTTTCGCCTTCCTGTTCCGAATGGGGATTCGTTTCGCCCCGGTTCCCGGGCTTGCCATGGGGGTGAGTTCCATGCAAGCGCTCAGCAAGGATCCCGGTGTCTCGGGTCGCTCGCTTTCCGCCCTCGCCTTTGCGACGGGTCGCGATTCCGAAACGCGGGAGGCCTTGGTCGAGGCATTGAAGGATAAAGACGCGGTGGTGCGTGCCTCCGCGGTCCATGCCTTGGCATTGCGGAATGATCCTTCCGCCAAGGCGGCGCTGATCCCCCTTCTGGATGACAAAGAGGACAAGGTCCGTTACCGAGCGGCGGTTGCCTACCTGAGACTGGAAAAGGTGGAGGAGGAAGCCAAGGCGGCGGAGTCGCAGCCGACCCCGGGGAACTCGCCGAAGAATTCCCCGCGGAAAATGTCCGGACGCTGACCGCGGTTTACGGTTGAGAAATCCTCGACATCAACTCCAGCGCTGGAGAAAACTGGGGATTTCTTGCCAAGGCTCTGCCCAGGGCTTCTTCCGCCTTGGCCTTGTCTCCGCGCTGCAGGACGATCGTCCCGATGGCGTACGCCGGCTCCGGCGAATCGGCCAACAGGATTTCGGCCTTCGCCAAGGCCCGCAGGGCCGGCTCCACGTCGCCGGACTGGGCGTAGGCGAGACCCAGGTTATACCAGGCGCGGCCGAACGAGGGATCCAATTGAACGGTCTTTTTTAGGAGTTCCAGGGCTTCACGGCTACGATTGAGTTCCGCGTTCAAAAGCCCGAGGCTATAGGCGTAATCGGCGTTTTCCGGCTCCAAGCGTTGCGCCTCTTGAAAGGCCCCCAGGGCTTCCATGTTTTTCCCCAGGAGATTGAGCACCCGGCCCTTCATGAATTGGGCGTAGGCCGAACTCCGGTCCCAATCCGCGGCCTTGCGGATCCAGAGTTCCGCCTTGTCTTTTTCTCCCCTGGCCAAGAGGAACTGGGCCTGCTTGAGGGCCCCCGGCGGTTGGTCGGCATTTTCCTCAAGATACCGCACCAGCTCCGGCAGCCCCGAGCCCGGAGTCTTGCCTTGAACGACGGAACTCCAAAGGGCATCCACTCGAACCAGACGGCTGGGGTCGTCCTGAAGGGAGGCCGTTTCTTCAGAAAATTCGGGAGCCTCCCGCAAAGAGCGCAGGGCTGCGGAGCGCACCAAGGGATGGTCCGACCGCAGGGCGCCTTGTAAATGTTTCCGCACCCGCGGGTCTTGGGACCAGGGCGAGAGGAGGGAAAGCAAGACCGCGCGCCACGCGGGGTTTTCTTCCTGCTCGAGGAGGGCGATTAATTCCGAGACCACACCGGCATCACCGTTGTGGGCGCGGGCAATCGCTCGGGCACGACGGCGGCTGGGGCGATCCATCTTGGAGCCAAACCACTTCCGGGTCCACTCCACCGCCCACTCGGTCGAGCGGTCGGAGTGGCAGCGGTTGCAGGCATTGGGCACGCCCAATTCCTTCGTGAGCAGGGGATCGGGAATGGTAAAGCCATGATCGCGCCGGGGATCGCGAATCATGTATTTGGTCACCGGCATATGGCATTCGATGCAAAGACTGCCCTTGCTGCCCGCGGGATGGCGGCTGTGGGCCAGGGGCTCGATGGGAACGGCGCCGCGTTGTCCCGGCGTCTGGTGGCAGGAGAGGCAGAGGGCGTTGTTTTCCACGGGAAGAAGGAGTTTTCCCGAATGGGGATTGTGGCAATCCAAACAGGTGATACCCTTCAGGCCCATCCGGCTCATCAGGAGGGACCCATATTCGAAATTTTCCTGCCGGACCTGGCCGTCGGGATAATACACCCCTTCTTGATCGGCCAGGACGAGCCGGTAATGGTCCTCGAAGGATTCGCCGGGATGAAAACGGCCCGTCAGCTCCTCGCGCCGGGAATGGCAGGAGGCGCAGGTGTCTTGCGCCCGGCCCGGAGTCTTCGCCGCGGCCTTGTTTTCGTCGGTTCCCGCCGCCTCGGGATGCCCTTTCTTCTCGCCGTGGCATTGAAGGCAGGAGACGCCCATGCCCCGCCAACGGCTGTGGTAGGCGTCGGTTTGGGGGTCATAGCCCTTTTCGAAGCCGGTCATGTGGCAGGAGGCGCATTGTGAGTTCCAGTTGTTGCCCCGGTTGAACCAGTGGCCCCACTCCTGGGGATCGCGGGCCTCCTCGCCGAAGACGTGAAACCATTCCCGGGCGGCGGGGTCCCAGGCCAGCGGAAAGACCTGCCAGCGCCCGCCCGGAGCCGGGACCAGGTATTGCCAAAGCGGCGCGACGCCGATGACGGCCTCTGGGAAAAACAGGCGCTCTTGCCCCTCGGCCTCGCTCCAGACGAGCGCCGGCCGGCCCTTGACGCGGGTGACTTGGAAGCGCGAGGCGCCGATGGACAGGGATGTCTCTTTGGCGAAGGCCGCTCCGTCTTTGGCGGGATCGAGCCGGCGATTGGCCCAGGCGTGCTGCGAGGTCAGCCAAGAGTCGTAGGCCTCGCGGTGGCATCGGGCGCATTGCTGGGCCTCGGGGGAGGGGATCTGCGAGGCGGAGGAAAGCGAGTCGGACAGGGTCTGGGGGGCGGTTTCTGGCGTGGGCGATTCTTGCTGGCGCGAGCAAGCCCATCCCAGGCATGCCCAGAGGGCCCCCGCTCCGATCAAGGCCGAAAAAATATGGGAGCGTGGGGACTTCTTCACTCCAGCTTTCATAGCCGAGATAATCGGCCTACGTCATTAGTTTTCCAGGAAGCTGGCAAAGTCCATCTCTGCATGGATTCACGGGGTCAATCCGCCGGCCACGGCGGGTTCCGCCCTTTTTCTTCAAGTTTGACTTTCGTCATTGGCTTCTTTGCCTTCCTTGTTCTCCAATGAAACCATGAATCCCCCCGGGCCCCCAAAGCTTTCGCCGTCCCGCCCTCGAAGCATCCTCGTCTACAGCTGCTCCGGCTGCTCCTCCGCCGCGCAGATGGCGAACGCGATCGCGCTTAAGCTCGACCGCGAGGGCCGAGCGGAGATGTCCTGCATCGCCGGGATCGGGGGCGGCGTCGAATCGCTGCTCCGCAAGGGCCGCGTCGCCGATCTCGTGCTCGCCCTGGACGGCTGTCCGCTGGCCTGCGTCCGGCATTGCCTGGAACGGGAAGGGCTGCGCTGTGACCGGCGCTGGGACTTGAGCCGGATGGGGGTGGCGAAGAAATTCCACGAGGACTATGACCCCGTCCAAGCCGAGACGCTGTACCGGAAGATCGTCGCGGATTTGGAAGCGCTGCTCGCGGAGGTCGGGGCGTGAAGGAGCTCTTCGCCTTTTTGGCCGAGCATCGGGCGATGCACTTGGCCACGGCGGGGGGAGAGGGGCCTCACGTCGCGCCCCTGTTCTATGCCTTGGATCCCCGACCCTTCCGCCTGATCTTCCTCTCCGCCCGCGAGACCCGGCATATCCAGGAGGTCCTCCGCGATCCCCGCGCTGCTGTCTCCGTCGCCTTTGCCGGCGCCGAGCCGAGGGAAATCCGCGGGGCCCAGCTGTGGGGGTGCGTCGCGGCGCCGCGGGATGCGACGGCCTGCCTGCTGCGCTACCTCGCGCGCTTTGCGGAGGCCGGCAATTATCTCCCGGGAGACGTTCTGTCTCACCTCTGGGAATTCCGCGTCGCGCGGGCGCGCTGGATCGACAACCGCGAGGGCTTCGGCCATCGCCTCGAATGGAGCTTCCCCCGTGGAGACGGCGGCGACGGACCTTCCGGACTTTGATTTTCGCGTGGACTACGCGGAGGGCCGCCTCGAGCTGCGCGAGGGCCTTCCTTTGCCCGTGGAGTTTAGGGATTACCTCTCGAATTACCTGTTCAAGCTCTCCGGGCGCCGCCCGATCGGCTTTTACCGGGGCTCGCCGGTCTATTCCCTGTATCAGACGCCGCCCGCCTCCGAGGCCGGCCGGCGCTCCCTGCAAATGCGGCTGCGGCGCCGCTTCGCCGGGGCGCGCATCCCCGCCGTCGCGACCCTGGCCGTGAATCGTGCCTGCCAATGCCGCTGCGAGCACTGCTCGGCCCTCTATTATAACCGCAGCCGCCAACGCGAGCTCTCCACCGGGGAGTGGCGCGAGGCGATCGCGCAGACCCTGCGCTTGGGGGCCACTCAGATCATCTTCCTGGGTGGGGAGCCGCTCTTGCGGCGGGATTTGGGAGAGCTGTTGCGGTCGGTCGATCCGAAACGGGCGCAGGCGATTCTCTTCACCAACGGCGAATACCTAAGTGAGCCTTGGGCGGAGGCCTTGCCGGAGCAGGGCCTGATGGGCGCCTTCGTCTCGCTCGATTCGGTGCGCGCGGAAGAGCACGATCGGCTGCGCAGGCGTTCCGGCCTCTTTGAAAGGGCTGTCGCGGGTATTAGCAGCTGGCGAAGCCGAGGTTATTTGGTTGGCATCTCCTCTTACTTGAGCCCGGCGCGTCTTGCGGCGGGGATATTTGAAGAGATGATGGAGCTGGGGCGCGAGCTGGACGTGAACGAAGTCACTTTTTTCGACGCCATCCCCAGCGGTCCCTGGTTGCACCGCGAGGACTGCCTGTTGCGCCCGGCAGACCGGAACCTCATTCGGCGACTTGTGGCCTCGTATCGAGTGAAAGGCGATTACCCGGGCATCTCCGCCCAATCCCTGCTGACGAGCGGGGAGGGCGGCGCCTTCTGCTTCGCGGCCAACACCCAATTTTACCTCGGCGCGGGCGGTGAGATGTGCCCCTGCGATTTCACGCCCCTGACCGTGGGACATTTCCCCGAGGAAGGCCTCGAGGCGCTGTGGCGGCGCATGACCGCCAGCCCCCCTTATCGCTGCCGGGCCAAGGCCTGCCGCATGCAGGATAAGGAATTTCGCCGGGTTTGGATCGATTCCATCCCCGGGGGAGCGGCCTTGCCCTGGCCTCTGGGGGACACTGCCGGCAATTAGCGCGAGGGCTTACATTGACTTTGCTCGAATGCTTTCATAGACTTATTAGAATGCCTCCTCCCAACTCCAAGCCCGCCCCCTCCTGTACCGAGTGCCAATCCCGATCCATGGGCGTGCTCTGCAACCTCGACCACGAGGCCCTGGAAAAATTGAACAACCACAAGACCTCCAACCGCTACCTCAAGGGCCAGATCATCTTCTACGAGGGGAACCAGGCCTTCGGGCTCTACGGCGTGTACTCGGGGCGTGTGAAGCTCTACAAGACTGGGATCGACGGCCGGCGCCAGATCGTCCGCATTTGCGGACCCGGGGACATCCTCGGCTACCGCTCGCTTTTCGCCGAAGAGCCCTATCACGCCACCGCGGAGGCCTTGGAGGACTCGACCATCTGCTGCATCGATCGCGCGGCCTTCTTCTCGGTCATCGGCGAAAATCCCCGCTTCGCCTTCGACCTGCTGCGCAAGCTCTCCGTCGAGCTGCGCAGCGCGGAGGACCTCGCGACCAGCATCGCGCAGCGTCCCGTGCGGCAGCGCATGGCCGAGCTGCTGGTGATGCTCCAGCAGACTTACGGCAAGCCCGCCAAGAAGGGCGTGCAGATCCACCTCGAGCTCTCCCGCGAGGAGATGGCCGAGATGATCGGCGTGACCCAAGAGACGGCGATCCGCCTGCTCTCCGAGTTCAAGAAGGGCGGGTGGATCTCGGTCCAGGAGCGCTGCATCACCATCCTCAACCCCCAATCCCTGCTCGAAGCCGCCGAAATCGAATAAAATTTTCTCCCACCTGATCTAGATCAGGTCCCCCTCTGTCCGGGGTCATTGGGGCCTTGAACGCCTTCCTTTATCTTCTCCGCAATGGAGAAGGACTTTTCCTCGCTCAGCGAATCCCAATGGAATCAGGCCCTCGCGCAGGGCCAGCAGCTTAATTTTCACCGCGGCCAGGTGCTTTTTTACGAAGGGCATCTGCCCTATGGCGTTTTTTTAGTCCGCAGCGGCCGGGTGGAGCTGTCCAGCGCCGGCGAGATCTGCGCCGCCGAATCCTGGTCCGCCCCCCAAGGCAAGATCTTCGGCATTTCCCATGTGTTTTCCGGCTCGCCTTTTTGTTGCACCGGCGTGGCGGCCGAGGATTGCGAGGTCGTTTTTATCTCCAAAAGCCGTTTGGAAGCCCTGTTCAAGGGCCTTATCGGATGATCCCCGTCATGTCGGGGCATGAGTGGGCGCATTTTTGAAAATCGGGAAAAGCCTTAGATTTTCCCGGAGGAAACGAAACGTGAAAGATTCGAATCGAGAAGCGTTATTGCGGTGCGAGAGGATCAATCGGTGGATCTCGCTCCTCTTCGCGACCTTATTCCTGGGGACCCTCCTGTACGCGGCGACGCTGCGCGCGGCCTTCGATCCCGCCGAATACTACGAGAAAAAATGCAGCAGCTGCCACACCGTCGGCGGCGGCGACGACGTGGGGCCGGATTTGAAGGGGATCGGCGAGCGGCGCCCGGAAGACTGGCTCATCAAGATGATCCAATCCTCCCAGTCCATGATCAGCGCCGGAGATCCCGTCGCGACCCAGCTCTTCGAGAAATTCAAGCGCAAGAAGATGCCCGACCACGACCTCTCGCCCGACGAGGTGAAGCAGCTGCTGGCCTTCATTAAGCAGGGAGGTCCGGTGGAAAAGCCGATCGACGACAAGCCCGCCACGGCCGCGACCCCGCAGGATATCCAGCTCGGCCAGGAGCTGTTCCTGGGCTCGCGTCCCCTGGCCAACGGCGGGCCCGCCTGCATCTCCTGCCACAGCGTCGGCTCGCTGGGCCCCCTGGGCGGAGGGAGCCTGGCCCTCGACCTGACCCAGGTCTATTCGCGCTATGAAGACGCGGGCCTCTCCAAGGCCTTGCGCAAGACCGGCTTCAATATCATGCGCGAGATCTACGTGCCGAGGCCCCTGACCGGCGAAGAGGCCTTCGCCTTGAAGGCCTTCCTCTACCAAGCCGACCGCCAGGGCCAGGAGTCCACCGGCTTTCAGAAAAAATTCGTCTTCCTGGGCGTCGGAGGCTGCGTGCTGTTCCTGGGCCTCATGGATCTGTCCTGGCGAAAACGCAGGAAAAAGACCGCGAAACCCAGTCATGGAGGCTTGTCATGAGTTGGATCAAGGATTTGATTTCGCCGCAGACCCGCGACTGGGAGGAGTTCTACCGGAATCGCTGGCAGCACGACAAGGTGGTGCGCAGCACCCACGGCGTCAACTGCACCGGCGGCTGCTCTTGGAACATCCACGTCAAGGAAGGCATCGTCACCTGGGAGATGCAGGCCCTGGACTACCCCTCGCTCGAGAAGTCGCTGCCCGCCTACGAGCCGCGCGGCTGCCAGCGCGGGATCTCCTTTTCCTGGTATTTATACAGCCCCATCCGCGTCAAGTACCCCTACATCCGCGGCGCCCTGATCGACCTGTGGAAGGAGGCCAAGGCGAAGTTCAGCGATCCCGTCGAGGCCTGGGAATCGATTATGGCGAACCCCGAGGCGCGGGCGCGCTTCCAGCGGGCGCGGGGGAAGGGCGGCTTCCGCCGCCTGGCCTGGGACGAGGCGCAGGAGATCATCGCGGCGGCCAATATCTACACCGTGAAAAAATACGGGCCGGACCGCATCACCGGCTTCTCGCCGATCCCCGCGATGTCGATGCTGAGCTACGCCTCCGGCTCGCGCTTCCTCCAGCTGATGGGTGGGGTGAACCTGAGCTTCTACGACTGGTATTGCGACCTCCCGCCGGCCTCGCCGGAAATGTTCGGCGAGCAGACCGACGTCGCCGAGAGCGCCGACTGGTACAACTCGAAGTTCTTGGCCGTCATGGGCGCCAACCTCAACATGACCCGGACCCCCGACTGCCACTTCGCCGCCGAGGCGCGGCACAACGGCAGCAAGATGGTGGTCTTCTCGCCCGACTTCAGCCAGGTCTCGAAGTACGCGGACCAGTGGATCCCCGTCAACCCCGGTCAGGACGGGGCCTTCTGGATGTCGGTCGGCCACGTGATCCTGCAGGAGTACTACCAAGACCGCAGCACGCCTTACTTCGTCGACTATGGGAAGAAGTTCAGCGACCTGCCTTTTTTGGTCGAGCTGGTGAAGGAGGGCGATCATTACAAGCCGGGCGCCTTCCTCCGCGCGAACCGCCTGGCGAAATACCGCGACGCCGAGCTTGGCGACTGGAAATTCCTGGTCCTCGACGAGAAGACCTCGGAGCCCTTCATGCCCAAGGGCAGCGTTGGGCACCGTTGGCAAAAAAAACCAGGCGATTGGAACCTCGAGGCGAAAGACGGCGAAAACGACGCGGCCTACGACCCGCTACTCAGCCTGCTGGGCCGCCAGGACCAGGTGGCGCAAGTCGCCTTCCATGAATTCGGCGAGGACAAGACACCGATCCGCGGCGTCCCCGCCAAGATCTTGCAGGGCGAAAACGGTCCCATCGTGGTGACCACCGTCTTCGACCTGATGAACGGCCAGTACGGCGTCTCGCGGGGCCTGGAAGGGGACTATCCGAAAAACTACGACGAGATCGGCGCCTACACGCCCGCCTGGCAGGAACAGTACACCGGCATCGGGAAGAATACGGTGCTGCAATTCGCCCGCAGCTGGGCCCAGACCGCGGCGAAGACCCAGGGCAAGTGCTCGATCATCATCGGCGCCGGGATCAACCACTGGTACCACAACAACCTGATCTACCGCGCGGGGATCAACGCCCTGATGCTCTGCGGCTGCATCGGCGTCAACGGGGGCGGGCTCAACCACTACGTCGGCCAGGAAAAGCTGGCCCCGGTCGGATCCTGGGCCGCCATCGCCTTCGCCAAGGACTGGCACGGGCCCTCGCGGCTGCAGAACGGGCCTTCCTGGCACTACCTGCATTCCGACCAGTGGCGCTATGAGGGCGATTTCAAGGAATACCACAAGTGCCCGGACAACACCTTCACCCAGGGCCACACCGCGGACTTCAACGTGCAGGCGGTGCGCTGCGGCTGGCTGCCCTTCTACCCGCAGTACACCAAGAGCAATCTGGAGCTGTGTCGCGACGCCGAGCGGGCCGGGAAGAAGGGCCCCGAGGAGATCTCGGCCTACGTCCTCGAGCAGTTGAAGGGTAAAAAACTGCGCCACGCGATCGAGGACATCGACCACGAGGCCAGCTGGCCCCGCGTCTGGTACATCTGGCGCGGCAACGCGATCATGTCCAGCGCCAAGGGCCACGAATACTTCCTCAAGCACTACCTGGGCACCCATACCAATGCCATCGCGGAGGAAGTCGCCGAGGGGCGGGTGCGCGAGGTGGAGTGGCACAAGAACGCCCCGCTCGGGAAGATGGACCTCATCGTCGACCTCAACTTCCGGATGGACACCTCGGCGCTCTACTCCGACATCGTCCTGCCGGCGGCCTCCTGGTACGAGAAGAGCGACCTCAACTCGACCGACATGCATTCCTATATCCACCCGCTCAACGCGGCGATCCCGCCGGTCTGGGAGTCGCGCAGCGATTGGGACATTTTCAAAGGCATCGCCAAGGTCACGAGCGAGTTGGCCAAGAAGCACCTGCCGGACCCGATCAAGGATATCGTCACCCAGCCCTTAAGCCACGACAGCCCCGACGAGCTGGCGCAAAAGGAGATCAAGGACTGGGGGAAGGGCGAGTGCGAGCCGATTCCCGGCAAGACCATGTATAAGTTCGCGGTGGTCGAGCGCGACTACACGCAGATCTACCAAAAATTCATCTCCCTCGGGCCTCTAGTCCGGGCGGGGCTGGGCGCCCACGGCGTCAAGTATCCGGTGGAGGATCTCTACGAAGAGGTCCTGAAGACCCATCCCACCCAGGCCTGGGGCGGCAAGGTCTATCCCTCCCTGGAGCGGGACGTCGAGGCGGCGAACTTGGTCCTGCTCTTTGCCCCCGAGACCAACGGCGAGTTGGCCTACCGCGCCTACCAGAACATCCAGGAGCGGGTGGGCCTCAAGCTTACCGACTTGGCTGAGGACAGCCGCGACGTGCGGCTCGAGTTCTCCGACCTAGTCGCGCAGCCGCGCCGCCTCTTGAACAGCCCGATCTGGTCCGGACTGATGGACGGGGGCCGCGCCTATTCCGCCTACACCTACAACGTCGAGCGGAAGGTGCCCTGGCGCACCCTCACCGGCCGGCTCAGCTACTACCTGGACCACCCGGCCTACATCGCCTTCGGCGAAAACCTCCCGGTCTACAAGCCCTCGCCGCGCCCCGAGGCCTACGGCGATCTGAAGAAGAGCCTGGAGCAGGGCAAGGCGAAGATCCTGAATTACCTGACCCCGCACGGCAAGTGGCACATCCACTCCACCTACGGCGACACCCTGCGCATGCTCACCCTGTCCCGCGGCACCGAGCCCTTCTGGATCGGCGAGGAGGACGCGAAGGAGCTGGGCCTCGAGGACAACGATTACGTGGAGGTGCACAACGACCACGGCGTGGTGGTGACCCGCGCCAACGTGAGCGCGCGCATCCCGAAGGGCGTGTGCATCATCTACCACTCGCCGGAGCGCACCTACTCGGTGCCGCGCTCGCCGCTGCGCGAGTACAAGCGGGCGGGCGGTCATAACAGCCTGACCCGGGTGCGGCTGAAGCCGAACCTGATGGTCGGCGGCTATGCCCAGTTCACCTATCACTTCAATTATTGGGGTCCCACCGGCTGCAACCGCGACACCTATGTCATGGTCCGCAAGCTCGAAGACCTGGTTTGGTAGGGTTATTATGGATGTTCGCGCACAAGTATCGGTCGTATTTCACCTGGACAAATGCATCGGCTGCCACACCTGCTCCATCGCCTGCAAGAACGTTTGGACGGACCGCAAGGGCGCGGAATATATGTGGTGGAACAACGTCGAGACCAAGCCCGGCACCGGCTATCCCACCGCCTGGGAAAACCAAGAGGACTACAAGGGCGGCTGGGTCAAGAAGGGGAACTCCATCGAGCTGAAAGGCGCGGGGAAGCTGCGTGCCTTCAAGAACATCTTCCACAACCCCAACCTGCCGACCATCGACGACTACTACGAGCCCTGGACCTATCGCTACGAGGACCTGTTCAACTCGCCGGAAGGCGATACCCAGCCGGTGGCGCGGCCCGTCTCGCTCTTGACCGGGAAGTTCATGGAGATCAAGGCCGGTCCCAACTGGGACGACGACCTGAGCGGCAGTCCGGATTACGCGCGCAAAGACCCCAACTTCAAGAACCTTTCGCAGGCCGAACAGGAGGCCCTCTTCCAGGTCGAGAAGCTGGTCATGTTCTACCTGCCGCGGATCTGCAACCACTGCCTCAACCCCGCCTGCCTCGCGGCCTGTCCCTCGGGGGCCATCTACAAGCGGGGCGAGGACGGCGTGGTCTTGATCAACCAGAAGAAGTGCCGCGCCTGGCGCATGTGCGTCACCGCCTGCCCCTACAAGAAGACCTATTACAACTGGTCCACGGGCAAGTCGGAAAAATGCATCCTCTGCTACCCGCGCCTCGAGACGGGGCAGGCGCCCGCCTGCATGCACTCCTGCGTCGGACGCATCCGCTACCTGGGGATGATGCTCTACGACGCGGACCTGATCCACCAATTCGCCTCGGCCGACGAGTCGAAGCTGCTGGATCTCTCCCGCGAGATTATTCTCGATCCCAAGGATCCCAAGGTGATCGCCGAGGCGCGGAAGAACGGCATCCACGATTCGGTCATCGAGTACGCCCAGCGCTCGCCGGTCTACCGCTTCGTGAAGGAATGGGGCCTCGCGTTGCCCCTCCACCCCGAATATCGCACCCTGCCCATGCTCTTCTATGTCCCGCCGCTGCTCCCGATCATGGGGATGAGCGAGGAGGGGGTCTACGAGAGCCTCACCGAGGGGCTTTTCACCGACATCGAGCAGGCGCGGCTGCCCATCCAATACCTGGCCTCCCTCTTCACGGCCGGCAACGAGGGCCAGATCCGCGAGGTCTTGAAGAAGATGATGGCGGTGCGCCTCTACCGCCGCGAGGAGACGGTCGGCGACCTCGGGGCCGAGGCCGTGCAGAAGGCCCTCAAGGAGACGGGCACCAGTCCCGAGGAAGCGGAGGCGATCTACAGGCTGACCTCGCTGGCCAATTTTGAGGAGCGTTTCGTCATCCCGCCCAGCCATCGCGAGGAGGCGGTCGTGATGCTCGACACCGAGTTCGAGAAGAAGGGCACCGGCGGCTTCGGCTTCCGGATGGCCGTGGGGAGGGGGTTATAGTCATGGCCCAGAGACACCCCTATGAAAGCTTCGCCCGCATCCTCAGCTATCCCTGGACGGGCGACCGCGCCGAGATCGAGACGGCCTTGACCGAGGTCGCGGCCGCCTATCCGGAAGCGGGCGAGGCCCTCGCCCCGCTCCGCGACTTCGTCCGCGAATCCTCCGAACAGCGGCTCCAGGAGCTCTACACCCACACCTTCGAGATCCACCCGGTCTGCTACCTGGACGTCGGCTACGTCCTATTCGGCGAGGACTACAAGCGCGGCGAGCTGCTGGTCCATCTCAACCGCGAGCATGAAAAGGCGGAGAACCGCTGCGGGACCGAGCTGGCCGACCACCTCCCCAACCTGCTGCGGCTTCTCGCCAAGATTCAGGCGAGCGAGTTGGCCGGCGAGTTGAGCCGCGTCTTCGTGGAGCCCGCCCTCGAGAAGATGCTGCCGGGTTTCAAGGAGAAGGGGAACGTCTACGGCGGGGCCCTGCAGGCGCTGCAAGGCGTCCTGCGCAAGGATTTTCCCGCCGAGGCCTGCGGGCCCGAGCGCCGGGAAGGAGCCCTGTCATGAAAAATTACCTGCTCTTCGTCGTCTTCCCTTATGTCGCGATCGCGTTGGAAGTGGTCGTCTCCGTCTGGCGCTACATCTTCCGGCGCCACGAGTTCACCAGCCTTTCTTCCGAATTCCTGGAGAGCAAGAAGCTGTTCTGGGGCTCGGTGCCATGGCACTACGGCATCCTCGCCGTCCTGCTCGGGCACCTGATTGGGCTGCTCTTCCCGCGCGAGGTCCTGCTCTGGAACTCCGTTCCGATCCGGCTGCTGATCCTCGAGGTCACGGGTCTGACCTTCGGCCTGCTGGCCCTGGTCGGCATCGTCCTGCTGATCGTCCGGCGGATCAGCGACCCGCGGATCCGCCAGGTGACCTCGAAGGTCGACGTCCTGGTGCTGGCGGTCCTGCTGGTGCAGGTCGCCTCGGGCGTGGCGGTGGCGATCGGCTACCGCTGGGGCTCGAGCTGGTACGCCTCCGCCCTGGTGCCTTATCTGCGGGGCCTCTTCACGCTCAACCCCAACGTCGAGTTCGTCGCGGGGATGCCGACCCTGGTCAAGGTCCACGTCTTCACCGCCTTTTTGATCGTCGCCATTTTGCCCTTCACCCGCCTGATCCACTTCCTGGTCGTGCCGGTCTCGTACCTGTGGCGTTCCTACCAGATCGTGGTTTGGAACTACGACCGGAAGAAGATTCGGCGGGCGGGCTAGGGGACAAATTTTTGGATGGAAATGGAGAGAGGATATGGAACGGTTTAAAGAATTTTGGAAATCCGGCCATCCCGGCACCTTGCTCACCGCCTTGTTGTATTTCGACTTCTGCTTCGCCGTGTGGGTGCTGAACGGCGCCATGGCTCCTTTTATCAGCGAAGAGTTCGGCCTTTCGCCCGCGCAGAAGGGCTTCATGGTCTCCGTGCCCGTCATGGCCGGCGCCCTGATGCGCTTTCCGATGGGCCTGCTTTCCCAATACATCGGGCGCAAGACCGCGGCGCAGATCGAGATGGGCCTGATCATCGTGGGCCTAGGCATCGGATATTTTTTCACCGGCAGCTACGGTTCCGTGCTGGCCATGGGCGTCGTGTTGGGCGTGGCGGGGGCCAGCTTCGGCGTCGCCCTCTCGCTGGGCTCGGGCTGGTATCCGCCCAAGTTCAAGGGCCTCGCCATGGGTATCGCCGGCGCCGGCAACAGCGGTGCGGTGCTGGCGGTGCTCTTCGCTCCCCCTCTGGCCAAGGCCTTCGGCTGGCGGGCGGTCTACGGCCTGTCCATTTTTCCGATTTTGCTTGCGATGATCCTATTGGCCGTCTTCGCCAAGGAACCGCCGGATCAAAAACGGGAAAACCTGAAGGACTACCTGAAAATCCTCGTCGATCGCGATGCCTGGGTCTTCAACCTGCTCTACATCGTCACCTTCGGCGGCTACATCGGCCTGACCAGTTTCTTGCCGACTCTGTTCCACGACCAATACGGCATCGCCAAACAGAGCATCGGGAAATACAGCGCCGCCATCATCGTCGCGGCCAGCGTCCTGCGCATCGCGGGCGGCTGGATGGCCGACCATATGGGCGGGATCCGGATGTTGCGCACCGTCTTTGTCATCATTCTCGGCTCCACGGTGGCCGCGGCCTTCTTGCCCGCGAACCCTTGGGTGATGGTCGCCATCATGATCGTCTGCTTCTCGGCGATGGGCGCGGGCAACGGCGCGGTCTTCCAGCTGGTGCCCTTGCGTTTCGCCACCATGACGGCGGTGGCGGGCAGCCTGATCGGCGAGATCGGCGCCCTCGGCGGCGGATTTCTGCCCAATGCGATGGGCATCGGCAAGGAATATGTGGGCAGCTTCACGCCGGGTTTTCTCAGCGGGAGCCTGTTGGCGGTGATGGGCATCGCCGCCTTGGCCATCTTCAGTAAATCGTGGACCAAGACTTGGGTGGGAGAGGGCGGCAAGGCGCTGGATACTTCAGAGGCGAAGATCTCCTCCGGAGTTACGGAACTGAGGCGTGTGAATTCTTAAAGGAGCTTTATGACGTCTACCTCCATGAAATCATCGGCCGCAGTTCCCCCCGACGCGGGCCTCCCCGCGAACCGAGGCAAATCCTGGCTGAAGGAATGGAAGCCGGAAGACCTCGGTTTTTGGGAGGGTCAGGGCAAGGCCATCGCTTGGCGGACCCTTACCATTACCACGCTTTGTCTGGTTCTTTCCTTCGCCTCCTGGTTCATGATGAGCGCGATCGTGGTGCGAATGCCCAATATCGGGTTCAAGTTCGACACCATGCAGCTCTTCTGGCTGGCCGCGATGCCGGGCTTGGCGGGAGGGACGCTGCGCATCCTCCACACCTTCCTCATTCCCATCTTCGGCACGCGAGCGGTGGTTACCGTCTCGACATTTCTGAAGTTGATTCCCTGCGTGGGGATCGGTCTTGCCGTCATGAATCCAGAGACTCCGTTCTGGATTTTCATGGTCCTCGCCTTCTCGGCGGGCTTCGGCGGGGGGGACTTTTCCTCCTACATGCCCAGCACCAGCCTCTTCTTCCCCAAGCGCCTTCAGGGCACGGCGCTCGGCATCCAGGCGGGGATCGGCAATTTCGGCGTCAGCCTCACCCAGTTTGTCACCCCCTGGATCATCGGCTTCGCGGCCCTGGGCGCTTTGGGCGGCGATCCGCAGACCTTCACCAAGGGCGCGGTGACCAAGCCGATTTGGCTGCAGAATGCGGCCTTCTGGTACGTTCCCTTGTTGGTGGTCCTCGGATTCCTGGCCTGGTTCCTACTGCGCAGCGTTCCGGTGCGCGCCTCCGTCCGGGAGCAGTCCGACATCTTCAAGGACAAACATACCTGGTTGATGACTTCGCTCTACGTCATGACCTTCGGTTCCTTCTCGGGTTTTTCCGCGGCCTTTCCGCTCCTGATCAAGTCGGTCTACGGGAATTTTCCGGATTCCCCGGATCCCTTGAAGTACGCCTTCCTCGGCCCCCTGATCGGATCGACGATCCGCATCGTGATGGGGCCGCCCAGCGATAAGTGGGGCGGTGCGATCTTCACGCAGCTCAGCGGCATCGGATTGCTCGCCTTTTCCATCGCGGTCACCTTTTTCACCCAGCCTACCTCGATGGCGCAGTTTCCGTGGTTCGTCTTCTGCATGCTGGGGATCTTCCTTTTCTCGGGGATCGGGAACGCCTCGACCTTCCGGCAGATTCCGGTGATCTTTCCGCCGCGCCAGGCGGGCGGGGTGTTGGGCTGGACGGCGGCGGTGGCCGCGTATGGCCCCTTCCTCTTTTCGCTGTTGATCGGGAAGGTCCTGACGAAAACGGGTTCGGTGAACGGATTCTTCTACGGCGTCGCGGTCTTCTATCTGCTGAACATCGCCATCAACTGGTGGTTCTACCGACGGAAAGGCTGCGAGAAGCCCTGTTAAGCACCATGAGAGAGCACGATCAAAAATCAAAGGCCAGCCCGGCCGCCAAGCTCGCCGCAGTCCTATTGCTGGTCGGCGTCGCGACGCTCGTCGCTTGGCTGATCCGCGCCGGGATGCGGGTGGGCGTGAACCAGGGCTACGAGCCCGATCAGCCGATCGCCTTCTCCCACAAGATCCACGTCGGCGAGAACAAGATCGACTGCCGCTACTGTCACTTCGGAGCCGAGCAGGGCCGGCACGCGGGCATCCCGCCGGCCAATGTCTGCCTGAACTGCCACAACAAGATCAAAAAGGATTCGCCCGAGATCCAGAAGATCGCCAAGGCGGTGGCCGAGAACAAGCCCATCGAGTGGGTGAAGGTCCACAACCTCCCGGACTTCGTCTACTTCAACCACAGCCAGCACGTGAACGCGGGCGTCGACTGCCGCAGCTGCCACGGCCCGGTCGAAACCATGGGGCGGATGCGCCAGGACCAGCCGCTGACGATGGGCTGGTGCATCGATTGCCACCGGCAGCAGGGCATTGCGCCGCCGCCCGGGCACGAAAAGGCCGCGGCGGCCGAATTCCTGAGCGAGAAGATGCCGAAGGCCTTCGTCGGCGGCATGGACTGCGCCAAGTGCCATTACTAAAGGATTTATGAACTCTGACTCGAAAAAACCGGTCCCGGAGAAGAAGGCCTGGAAAAGCCTCGAGGAGCTGCGCGAGGACCCGGCCTGGCGCGAGGAAAGCGCCGACGAATTTCCCGAGTGGAGCGCCTCGCGCCGCGACTTCTTGAAGCTCATGGGCTTCGGACTCGGCACCGTCGCGATGACGGCCTGCACCCGTTCCCCGGTTCACAAGGCGATCCCCTTTTTGCAAAAGCCCGAGGAGCTGACGCCGGGCGTGGCCAATTGGTACGCCACGACCTGCGCGGGCTGCAGCGCCGGGTGCGGCCTTTTGGTCAAGAGCCGGGACGGTCGCCCGATCAAGGTGGAGGGCAATCCCGAATCCCCGCTCAATCAGGGCGGCGTCTGCGCGGTGGGGCAGGCGAGCCTGCTCTCCCTCTACGACGGGGCGCGCCTGAAGGCCCCGCGCTGGGACGGAAACCCCATCGCCTGGGACGCCCTGGACGACAGGGTTCGCGCGGCCCTGGCCTCCGCCGGCGCGGAGGGGCGCAAGGCCGTCCTCCTGACAGGGACGATCAACGGTCCCTCCACCCTCGCGCTTATCGAGGAGTTTCTGAAGAAATTTCCGGGATCGAGTCACGTCGCCTACGACTCCGTCTCGGCCAAGGCGATTCGCGAGGCCAACCGCAAGAGCTTCGGCGCGGCGGTCCTGCCGACCTATCGCTTCGACCTGGCCGAGCGCGTCGTCGGCATCCAGGCGGACTTCCTGGGCGCCTGGCTCTCGCCGGTGGAGTTCACGCGGCAGTACGTCTCGCGCCGCAAGCTCAAGCCGGGCGTCGCGCCCTCCCGCCATGTGCAGATCGAGTCCGATTTCAGCCTGACCGGCAGCAACGCGGACCTGCGCCTCCCGATCGCGCCCGACCAAACGTCCTGGGCGACCTTGGCCCTCTTGGAGGCCGTTCAGGCCCTGGCCGGCGGCGCGGCCCTGCCGGAATTTCCCAAGCAGGGTTTGCCCCTGGAAAAAATCCAGGCAGTCGCCAAGGATCTGTGGGCCCATCGCGGGAAGTCTCTGGTGGTCAGCGGCTCCAACGAACCCCTGGTCCAGGCCGCGGTCAACGCGATCAACGCCCTGCTCGGCAATATCGGCAAGACCGTCGATTTGGACGGTGTCTCCCGCCAAAAGCAGGGCGACGAGGCCGGACTCGCCGAGTTGGTGGCGGCGATGCAGCGCGGGGAGGTCGCGGTTCTTCTGGTCGAGGGCGTGAACCCCGCCTACGACAATCCTTTGGCCGCGGAATTCCGCGAGGCCTTGAAGAAGGTCCCGCTCTCCCTCTCCTTCAGCCCCGCGCCCGACGAGACCGCCGCCCTGGTCCGCGCCCAGGCGCCGGGCCTGCACTTCCTCGAGGCCTGGAACGACGCCGAGCCCCGCGCGCGACTCTTCCATCTGACACAGCCCTTGATCGCGCCGCTCTTCGACAACCGCGGCTTCCAGGACAGCCTGCTGCGCTGGCTGGGCTTAGGTCCGGATTTCTACCGTTACCTCCAGGCCCATTGGGAAAAGACGCTCTATCCCCGACAGACAAAATTTCTCTCCTTCCGGGAGTTTTGGAACTTTTCTCTCCATGACGGGGTATTTCGCCTGCCGGGATCGGATCCCCAGGCGAAAGCCCTCGTGGAGAACCCCGTCGAGATCGCGCGCGCGGCCCTGGCGGATCCGCGGCTCCGCGCCGCCGGCGGCGAGGCCCTCCAAATGCAGGTCTACGAGTCCATTGCCCTGCGCGAGGGCGCGGCGGCCAACAACCCCTGGCTGCAGGAATTGCCCGACCCGGTGACGAAGGTGACCTGGGGCAACGTCCTGAAGATCGCGCCCGCCGAGGCGGCCCGGCGCGGCTGGAAGGACGGGGACGTCGTTCGGGTGGAAACCGAGCGGGGAAATTTGGAATTGCCCGTCTTCCTCCAGCCCGGCATGCCGGCCAAGACCCTCGGCGCGGCGCTGGGCTACGGGCGCAGCGCGGCGGGAAAGGTGGGGAAGGGC
Source organism: Deltaproteobacteria bacterium PRO3 (assembly GCA_030263375.1). Classification (NCBI taxonomy): domain Bacteria; class Deltaproteobacteria; species Deltaproteobacteria bacterium PRO3. The sequence goes on along the minus strand of SZOV01000003.1, from coordinate 50,625 downwards.
GTGGGTGCCGACGCCTACCCGGTCCTCGGCTATGCGGACGGGTATTTTCGCTACGCGATCTCGGGCGTCCGGCTCGCCGCTACGGGGCGCACGCAGCGCGTCGCGACGACGCAGACCCACGGCAGCATGGAGGGGCGCGCCATCGTCCGCCAGACCCGCTTCGACGAGTACAAGAGAAACCCGCGGGCCGGCAATGAGGATAGGCCCAAGCTGATCTCGCTGTGGCCCGCCTGGAAAGAGGGCGCCCACAGCTGGGGCATGGCCATCGACCTCAACGCCTGCACCGGCTGCTCCGGCTGCCTGATCGGCTGCCAGGTGGAGAACAACGTCCCGGTGGTCGGCGCAGAGGAGGTCTGGCGCCGGCGCGAGATGGGCTGGATCCGCATCGACCGCTATTACGTCGGCGATGCGGAAAATCCCGAGACCCTGCACCAGCCGATGATGTGCCAGCACTGCGGCAACGCCCCCTGCGAGACCGTCTGCCCCGTCCTGGCGACGGTGCACAGCTCCGACGGCCTCAACCAGCAGGTCTACAACCGCTGCGTCGGCACCCGCTACTGCGCCAACAACTGCCCCTACAAGGTGCGGCGCTTCAACTGGTTCGACTACGCCGACAACCCCGAGTTCGACTTCAACCTCAACGACCAGGTCGCCAAGCTGGCCTTAAATCCCGACATCACGGTGCGCTCGCGCGGCGTCATGGAGAAGTGCTCGATGTGCATCCAGCGCATCCAGGAGGGCAAGCTGCAGGCGAAGAACGAGGGGAGGGCGCTCCAGGACGGCGAGATCCAGATGGCCTGCCAGCAGTCCTGCCCCGGCAAGGCCATCGTGTTCGGCGACCTGAACGACCCGAACAGCGAGATCTCGAAGCTGCTCAAGGACGAGCGCTACTACGCGGTGTTGGAGGAATTGAACGTGCGCCCCGCGGTGGGATACCTCACCAAGGTGCGGAACAAGGAATAGGCTATGTCGCGATTGACCGTCTCAAGCCCGCTGCGTCCCCCGCAGGTCACCGGAGAGAAATCGATGGTGGACGTGACCGAAGACGTCTGTCGTCCGCTGGAGCGGAAGGCCGGCGCCGGGTGGAAGCTCCTCTTCCTGCTCTCCTTGCTGACCTTGCTGATGGGCGTCGCCTTGGTGGGCTACCAGATCAAGAAAGGGATCGGCGTCTGGGGCCTCAATAAGACGATCGGCTGGGCCTTCGACATCACCAACTTCGTCTTCTGGGTCGGCATCGGCCACGCGGGCACCTTGATCTCCGCCATCCTGCTGCTGTTCCGCCAGAAGTGGCGCACCTCGATCAACCGCGCGGCGGAGGCGATGACCATTTTTGCGGTGCTCTGCGCGGCGGTCTTCCCGGTCATCCACATGGGGCGGCCTTGGCTGGCCTTCTGGGTCTTTCCTTATCCCAATCTGCGCGGCTCGCTGTGGGTGAACTTCCGCTCCCCGCTGCTCTGGGACGTCTTCGCGATCAGCACCTATTTCATCGTCTCGGCGGTCTTCTGGTACATCGGGATGATCCCCGACCTCGCCACGCTGCGGGACCGGACGACGAACAAGGTCAAGAAGTGGCTCTTCTCGGTCTTCAGCCTCGGCTGGGACGGCTCGAGCCGGACCTGGGCGCGTTACGAGACGCTCACCCTCATCCTGGCCGGTCTCGCTACGCCGCTGGTTGTCTCGGTGCACACCATCGTCAGCATGGACTTCGCGACCTCGGTCATTCCCGGCTGGCACACGACGATCTTTCCGCCTTACTTCGTGGTCGGCGCGGTCTTCTCCGGCTTCGGGATGGTGCTGACCCTGTTGATCCTCACCCGCAGGGTGATGCACTGGGAGAACTACATCACGATGCACCACCTCGAGAACATGTGCAAAGTGATCCTCGCGACCGGCTCGATCGTCGGCTTCGCCTACATCACCGAATTCTTCATGGCCTGGTACAGCGGCAACGCGTACGAGATGTTCACTTTTAAAAACCGGGCCACCGGCCCCTACGCCTGGGCCTATTGGACGATGATGACCTGCAACCTGGTCGTCCCGCAGCTCTTTTGGTTCAAGAAGATCCGCACCAGCATCGTCCCCATGTTCATCCTCTCGATCTTGGTCAACGTCGGGATGTGGTTCGAGCGCTTCGTCATCATCGTCACCTCGCTGCATCGCGACTTCCTGCCCTCCAGCTGGGCCATGTACAAGCCCACCTTCGTCGAGGTCGGGACCTTCCTCGGGACCTTCGGGCTGTTCTTCACCTGTTTTCTCCTGTTCATCCGGTTTTTGCCGGGCATCGCGATCCACGAGGTGAAGATCGTCCTGTCCGCGCAGAACAAGCGGGAAGAGGTGATTCGGAATGTTTAAGAAGTACCTGGTGGGACATTTTCAGGAAGAGGACGCGTTGTTGGGCGCGGTGCGGGCGCTGCGCGAGCGCGGCTTCGCGATCGAGGACGTCTACTCCCCCTACGCCATCCACGGGATCGACGAGGCGATGGGGCTGAGGCGCTCGCGGCTGCCTTACGTGACCTTTGTCGCGGGCTTCGTGGGTCTCGCCCTCGCCATGGCCTTCCAGTATTGGACCTCGGTGGTGGACTGGCCGATCAACGTCGGCGGCAAGCCCGACAACTCCACCCTGGCCTGGCTCCCGGTGGCCTTCGAGATCACCGTCCTGTTAGGGGCCCTGAGCACCGTCTTTGCTTTTTTCCTCCGTTCCAGGCTGTTTCCCGGATCGAGGGCGAGGGTCTTTCACCCGCGCGTCACCAACGACACCTTCGCCCTCGTCTTGGAGCAGCGCGACGCCTCGCTGGATGAGCCGCAGGCCCGGCGCCTGCTGGGCGAGCTCGGCGCCTTCGCGGTGGAGAGCAAGGAGGTCCTGTGTTGAGGCGCGCCCTGATCCGCGGCTTTTTGGCTTCGGCCCTCCTGGCCTTGGCGGCCTGCGACTCGAGCCCCAAGCAGCCGGGCTACGAGTTCCTGCCCGAGATGGTGCGCTCGGTGCCCTACGACGCCTTCGCGCCGAACCCCAACTTCAAGGACGGCAAGACCCTGCAGGCGCCGCCGGCGGGCACCGTGCCGCGCGGCTTTATGCCCTATCCCTACGGCGCGACGCCGGAGGACGCCCAGCGGGCCGGGGTAGAGCTGAAGAATCCGGTCCCCTTCACGCCGGAGGCCCTGGCGCGCGGGGAGAAGGTGTATCGCAACTTTTGTCTGATCTGCCACGGCGAGACGGGGCAGGGGGACGGCCCGCTGATCCCGAAGTACCCGAACCCGCCGTCCCTGACCGGGAAGACCTTGATGCAGTATCCCGACGGGCGGCTCTTTCACATCGTCACCGTGGGGTCCGGCGAGATGGCCGCCTACGCGAGCCAGATTAGGCCGGAGGATCGCTGGAAGCTGGTCTTTTACCTGCGCAAGCTGCAGGGCCTGACACCCGGAGCGGAGACTAAGCCCGCGGCGGAATCCGCCCCGTCCGCGCCGGCCCCGTCCCCGGCCGCCGAATCGCTTCCCTCGGGAGGGAGGGCCCCATGAAGATCAAGCCGAGTTTCACCTTTGCGCCCGTTTACAAGCGTTGGAGCTATGTCCTGATGGCCGCGGGCTTCGCCGCCCTGGCCGCGGGCGCCTTCTTGGATCCGGCGCGGATGTGGGCGAACCTCCTGATCAACAATTTTTACTACACGTCGCTGGCCTTGGCGGCCGCCTTTTTCCTGGCCATCCTCTACGTGACCAACGCCGGCTGGGCCTCCAACTTCAAGCGCGTCCCCGAGGCGATGACGCGCTTTCTCCCGGTGGCCCTCCTACTCATGCTGACGCTGGTCTTCGGGATGCACTCGCTCTACCATTGGTCGCATCACGACGCCGTCTTGCACGACCCGCTCCTGCGACACAAAGAGCCCTACCTGAACGTGCCCTTCTTCTTCGGGCGCATGGTCGCGTATTTCGGCCTCTGGATCCTGCTGACCTATTTATTGCGCCGTTATTCCCTGCGGCAGGACGCGAACCCGGACCTCTCGCTCCACCGGCGCAGCATCCGCGTCTCGGCGCTCTTCATCTTGGTCTTCGCCTTGACCTTCGCGATGGCGAGCTACGACTGGCTGATGTCGCTGGAGCCGCACTGGTACAGCACGATCTACTCGGTCTATACCTTCTCCAGCCTCTTCCTGCACGGTTTGGCGGCGATTGCCTTCCTAGTCATCCTGCTCCAGGAGCGGGGCTATTTCGGTCGGTTGCTCAACGAGAACCACCTGCACGACTTGGGGAAGATGATCTTCGCCTTCAGCTGCTTCTGGGCCTACATCTGGGTCTCGCAATACCTGCTGATCTGGTATTCGAACATCCCCGAGGAGACGGCCTATTTCTGGGTGCGGACGGATCCCGATTGGCTCTGGCTCTTCGCCCTGAATTTCGCCCTCAACTGGCTGATCCCCTTCCTCATCCTGCTGCCGCGCGCCGCCAAGCGTAGCGCGGCGGTCCTGAAGCGGGTCTGCGTCGTCCTCCTCATCGGTTTTTGGCTGGATATTTTCCTCTTGGTCGCGCCTAATGTCCTCAAGGCCCGAAGCATCGGCTGGATGGAGATCCTCTCGGGTCTGGGCTTCGCCGCCTTGTTCGCCTTCGTTACCGGCAAGGCCTTGGAGCGGGCGCCCTTGATCCCGAGGAACGATCCCTATCTCCAAGAGAGCTTTCACCTGCACCAGTAGGAGCCTGTATGTCGCAAGAGCCCATCAAGCGTTTCGTCGAGCACGGCGTCGAGCAAAGCCCCTGCAGCCCCATGGAGCCGCCCGAGGCGCGCTCGAGCTCCGTCGAGCAGATCCCGGAGGAATCCCTGGTCGCGCCGCTCCGCGCCTTCGTCGCGGAGCATCGGGAATACGAAAAGGTCCTCAACGTCTTCGAGCAGTCCCTCCTGGCGCTGAAGCAAAACGAGTGGCGCTTCAACCCGGAGATCTCCGCCGGCCTGAAGCGCTTCTTCCAGTTTCAGGACGAGAGCGTCCTGGCGCATCACCGCAAGGAGGAGAAGTGCCTCTTCCCCTTCCTGCGAGAAAAATTCCTCGCGACGGGCGAGCACAGCCCCAGCGGCAAGCCCGTCACGCCCGTCGAGGTGATGGAGGACGATCACCTGAAGGTCGGCCAATCGACTTGCCTCGTCTTCAACCTGCTCGGCCTCGCCCCGCGCCTGGAGGATGCGAAGTCGCGGCAGGTCCTGCTCGAGCACGCCTTTCATCTCGGCCAAGAAATCGTGGAGACGATGCGTCTGCACATCTACAAGGAAAACACCGTGATCTTCCCGCTCGCCCAACAGCTGATCTCGGCGGACGAGTGGCGCGTCATCGCCCGGATGATGGAAGAAATCTAATAAAATTAAATAGTTAAGCGCCTGATCCAGATCATATGCCCTGCTGCCAGGGGTCATAGGGGGCTGCGCTCGTTTCCTCTATAAATATCTCAAGAGGATAAAAGTATGAGCCTCGGTCCCGGAGAAATTACAGCGCTGGTCTTGGTCGTCTTCCTGATCTTCGGTCCCTCGAAGCTGCCCGGCTTGGGCCGCGGCATCGGCGAGTTTTTCAAGAACTTCAGGAAAGAAGTGAAGGACGTCCAACGCGACGTCGAGGACGCCAAGCAACAGCTCAAGGGATGAAACAATTCCGATCCGTCGCGCCTAAGTCCTTCGGGATAAGGCGCCGCGGACAGGGTGGGGTTGGAAACGGCCCCGCCTCCCGAGGTCCCTCGACGGCGAGGGGCTGAATTGGAAAGGATACGAGACGTGAACCCCATCTATCCCGAAGTCACGGGGGTCCTGCTCGCGGGCGGGAGATCCCGGCGCTTCGGCCGCAACAAGGCCCTGGCGGAATTCCAAGACCAACGCCTGATCGAGCGAGTCCTGGCCGCGCTGCGCGCGGTCTTTCCCAAGATCCTGGTCGCCACCAATACGCCCGAGGAATACGAGTTCCTGCCCGCCGAGCTGCTGCGCGACGAGGCGCCTTACCTGGGGCCGCTGGGCGGGATCCTCAGCGCCCTGCAAAAGATCGAGACGCCCTACGCCTTCGTCGCCGCCTGCGACATGCCCCTGCTGAATCCCGAGGCGATCCGCGGCGTGGTCGCGGCGGGTCTCGGCCATGCCGCCGCCGTGCCCTTTCACCCGGGAGGGCGGGAATACCTGATGGCCCTCTACGCGAGGTCCCTGATCCCGCAAATCCGCGCGTCCTTGGAGCGCGGCGTCTTCGCGATGCGCGATTTTTGCGCCGGGCTCGAGGACCTGCGCTGGGTGCCCATGGCGGGCGAGAGCGCCGCCAACGTCAACACGCCCGAGGATCTGAGACGGCTGGAGGGGCGCCATGCTCTGTGACGGCTACCGGCGGAAGATCGAATACCTGCGCCTCTCGGTGACGGATCTCTGCAACCTGCGCTGCCGCTACTGCATGCCGCTCGAGGGCGCGGTGAAGCGGGAGCGCGCGGACATCCTCAGCTTCGAGGAGATCGCCCGGGTGGTCGCGGCCTTCGCCCGCCAAGGCGTCAAGGGCGTCCGCCTCACCGGCGGCGAGCCCTTGCTGCGCAAGGATCTCCCTCGCCTGATCGAAATGCTGCGCGCCGTCCCCGGCATCGAGGAGCTCTCCCTCACCACCAACGGCGTCCACCTGGCCGCCCAGGCGGCGGCGTTGCGGCGCGCCGGCTTAGATCGCGTCAACGTCCACCTTGACACCCTGGACCCCGAGAAATTCCGCCGGATCACCCGCTGGGGTCGCTTGGAGGAGGTCCTCGCGGGCCTGCGCGCCGCCAAGGAAGCGGGTTTTTCTCCGCTCAAGCTCAACGCCGTCCTCCTCAAGGGCTGGAACGACTCGGAGGTCGAGGCGATGCTGCGCTTCGCCGCCCAGGAAGGCTTGATCCTGCGTTGGATCGAGCTGATGCCGATCGGCCCGGGCCTGGAAATGTCCGATCGCTTCCTGCCCAGCTCCTGGGTTCGGGAGAGACTCGAGGAAAAATACCGCCTGCTTCCTTACGGCAAACGCCTCGGCCGCGGGCCGGCGGAGTACTACAAGGTCTTCGAGCTCAACGCGGTGGTGGGTTTCATCCACGCGGTCTCCGAGCCCTTCTGCGAAAAATGCAACCGCGTCCGGCTTTCGTCGGACGGGCGCCTACAAGATTGCCTGGCCTATGACGAATCCGAATCCCTGCTGGACCTGCTGCGGCGGCCCGGCGTCCGCGAGGCGGATCTCGAGGCCAAGATCCTCCGCATGATCCAAATCAAGCGCCCGGATCACGGCGGCTTCCGCCGGCCGGCATGCAACGCTACCGCCGGCATGTACGGGATCGGCGGCTAGGAAAGGAAAGAGCGATGATCGACATCTCCGAAAAGATCGAGACCCTGCGCAGCGCGATCGCGGCGACGGAAGTCCGCGCCAGGCAGGAAACCATCGAGCGGGCTTGGCGCGGCGAGACCCCGAAGGGCGAGGTCCTCGTCGTGGCGCGGGCCGCGGGCGTCCTTGCGGCCAAAAAGACGCCCGAATTGATCCCATACTGCCATCCCCTCGCCTTGGACAAGGTGGCGATCCATTTCGAAAAAGGGGAGGGCCGCATCGCCGTCCGCGCGGAGGTTGTGGCCATCGGCCGCACCGGCGTCGAGATGGAGGCCCTGACCGCCGCGGCCGTCGCGGCCCTGACGGTCTACGACATGGTCAAGGGCATCGACAAGGACGTCACGCTCGGCGAGACCCGCCTCTTGGAGAAGCGGGGCGGAAAGAGCGATTTCGTCGAGAGCTTCCCCGTCCCGCTGAAGGCCGCGGTCCTGGTGACCTCCGACAGCGTCTCCGCGGGCAAGAAGGGCGACAAGTCGGGCAAGCGGATCTGCGAGGCGATGGCGAAGTTTCCGGTCGAGGTCTTGAGCTACGAGGTGATCCCCGACGACCGGGACAAGATCCGGGCGAGGCTGTTGGAATACGTCGAGCGGGGGCTCGACCTGGTCTTAAGCACCGGCGGGACGGGCCTGGGGCCCCGCGACGTCACGGCGGAGGTGGTTCGGGAGATCGCCGAGCGCGAGATCCCCGGCATCGGCGAGGCGATGCGGGTCTACGGCCAGCGCCGTACGCCCTACGCCATGCTCTCCCGCGGCCTCGCCGCCCAGCGCGGCAAGACGCTGCTGCTGACGTTGCCCGGGTCGTCCAACGGCGTGAAGGAGTCGATCGCCGCGCTGTTTCCCAACGTCCTGCACGCCTTCAACATGATGCGCGGGGGAGGGCATTGATGGAGCTGCTCTCCTTTCTGTTGCCCCTGTTCTTCCTGACCGCCATGGTCTATGCCACGGCGGGCTTCGCGGGAGGCTCGACCTATCTGGCGCTCCTGGCCTTGTTCGCCTTTCCCTACGAGGCGATGCCGAAGGTGGCCTTGCTCTGCAACCTCGTGGTGGCGGGAGGTGGCTTTTGGGTCTTCCTGCGCGCCGGGTATTTTTCGCCGAAGAAGGTCCTGCCCTTCGTCCTCACCTCCATCCCCATGGCCTACCTCGGGGGGCGGATCCCCCTCGGCAAGACGCTCTTCCTTTGGCTCTTGGCCTTGAGCCTGCTCGCCGCGGGCCTGCGCATGCTGCTCTCCGAGCGCTCCTTCACCGTCCGGCGGGAGCCCTCTTGGGGAAGGGCCTGGGCCCTGGGGCTTCCGATCGGGGCCGCGCTGGGCCTGCTCTCGGGCCTGGTCGGGATCGGCGGCGGCATCTTTCTTTCTCCCGTCCTTTATTTCTTGGGCTGGAGCCACAGCCGCGAGGCGGCCGCGGCCGCCGCCTTCTTCATCCTGGTCAATTCGGTCTCCGGCCTCTTCGGACAGTTTGCCAAATCCGGCCAGGATTTAGATTGGGGCCTGGCCCTGCCCCTGATGGCCGCGGTGTTCCTGGGCGGACAGATCGGCAGCCGGCTCGGCGCCGGGAAGATTTCCAAACTCACCCTGCAGCGCGTGACCGCGGCCCTGATCCTCTCGGTCTCCGGTCGCCTCTTGTGGGGCCTATTCTGAAGGAGCCCGTCATGGAGGAACGCAACATCACCCAATTTTTCGAACGCGATCACGATCGCCTCGACGCCTTGTTCGGACAGTTCCAAACAGGCAAGCGATCGGATTTTCCGGCGGCCAAGCGGGCCTTCAAGGAATTCCTCACCGGCCTGCAGCGGCACATCGTCTGGGAGGAGGAGCTGCTGTTTCCCGCCTTCGAACAGGCCACCGGCATGCGGGACGTGGGGCCGACCGCCGTGATGCGGATGGAGCACCGGCAGATCCACCAGTGCCTGGAAGAGATCCACCAAAAGGTCCGCGTCCAGGACCCGAACAGCGATGCGGAGGAGGCGAGGCTGCTCTCGGTGCTGGGACAGCACAACGTGAAGGAAGAGCAGGTCCTGTATCCCGCGATCGACCGCATGGTCGCGCCGGAGGTTCGCGCGAGGATCCTTGCCGAGGTGCAGGCGGGGGCCTCGGCCCCGGCCCACGAGTGTTGCAGTTGCGGGTGAACCGCGATCGGAGCGAGGCATGATTTCCGTCCCTGAGGCCCAAGCGAGAATCGTCGAGGCAGTGAGCCCCTTTCCCGGCCAAGCGCTGGCGCTCGCCGAGGCCTGGGGGAGGGTCCTGACGAAACCCATAGACGCCTCGATCCCGAGTCCCGTCTTCGACAATTCCGCGATGGACGGCTATGCGCTGCGCGCCGCCGACACCGCGGCGGCGGGACCCGGGGCGCCGGTGTCCCTCTTCGTCGCGGCCACCGTTCCTGCGGGGATCTGTCTGAAAAGCCCGCTGAAGCCCGGCGAGGCGATGCGGATCTTCACCGGGGCCAAAATTCCGGAGGGCGCGGACGCGGTAGTCAAGCAGGAGGACGTCGAGCGCGCGGGCGAGGCGATTCGCCTGAGCCGGCCGGTTTCGGGGGGAGAGAACATCCGGCGCCGCGGCGAGGAGTTGGAGATCGGCGCCGAGATCCTCGGTCCCGGGCGGCCCCTGCAGGCGGCCGCGCTGGCCTTGCTGGCCGGCTTCGGCTTCGAGCGGGTCGAAGTGCACGCCGCGCCCCGCGTCGGGATCTTGGTCACGGGTTCGGAGCTGGTGCCGCCGGGGGTCCCCTTGGAGCCGGCCCAGATCTACGAGTCCAACTCCTTCGGCCTGAACGCGGCCCTCCAAGAGCTGGGGCTTGTGCCTGCCTTCGCCGAGCGCTGCCGCGACCGGCGGGAAGACCTCCAGTGGGCCCTCGCGGAGGGCCTGCAGCGCGCGGACTTCTTGATCGTGACGGGCGGCGTGTCGGTGGGTGACTTCGATTTCGTCAAGGAGGCGGCGGCCGACGCCGGGGTGCGAGAGGTCTTTTGGAAGGTCCGGCAGAAGCCCGGCAAACCCGTCTTCTTCGGAAAAAAGGAGGAAGGGAAATGTCTCTTCGGCCTGCCGGGAAACCCCGCCAGTGCCCTGGTGTGTTTCTACGAGTACGTCCGCCCGGCCCTGCTGCGCGCTTTGGGCGCGCGCGAGCTCTTCCTTCCCGCGCTGCGCCTGCCGCTTGCGCAAGGCCTGAAGAAGAAGCCCGGCCTGCGCCACTTCTTGAAGGCCCGCGCGGATCTCGGCGGGGCGGCGCCCAGCCTGCATATCCTGGAAGGACAGGGCTCCCACCTGATGCGCAGTTTCGCCGCGGCCAACGCCCTGGCCGTGCTTCCGGAGGAAGGGGAGTCCTGGGCGGCGGGCGACCTTGTGGAGGCGCATCTGCTGCCTTCGATCTTTCAGGCATGGAGAGGAGGTTGAGATGAGCGTGCGTCTCTTGTTCTTTTCGGTGTTGCGTGACCGCATGCGGCGGGGCGAGGCGGAGTGCGAGCTGCAGGAGGGCGAGAGCGTCCTCGACCTCGCCCGGCGCGTCCTCGAGCCGACGCTCGGTCCGCTGGAATGGGGGAAATTTCTCCGCTTCGCCGTCGGCGAGGAATACGTTCCGGCAAATTACCGTCCCCGGCACGGCGACGAGATCGCCCTGATCCCGCCCGTAGCCGGAGGCTGAAAGGCTTTATGCTGATAAGACTCATCCAAGAAGCCGTCGACAGCGGCGAGGCCCTCCAGGAGGTGCGACATCCTTCCTGCGGCGCCGTGGCCCTCTTCGAGGGAAATATCCGCGAACAGAACGAGGGCCGGCAGGTCCTGGCGCTGGAGTATGAAGTCTACGAGCGGCTCTTCCACGCCGAACTCCGCCGCATCTTCGCCGAGGCGAAGGAACGATGGAGCTTTTACAAGGCCGCCCTGATCCAACGGGTCGGTCGCCTCGAGATCGGCGAGACGGGGATCGTCCTGGCCGTCTCCGCCGCCCACCGCCGCGAGGCCCTGGAGGCCTGTGCCTACATCATCGAGGAGTTCAAGCGCCGCGCCCCGGTCTGGAAGCGCGAGCATTATCCCGAGGGCTCGGAGTGGGTCGCCTGCCACCATCATTGAGGCGGCCTCAGCCGGCGGCCTCGGGCGGCTTGGGTCGGAACAGGAAGGGGAGATAGCGCAGCGCCCAAACCCCAAAGGCCGCGCACCACAGGAGCCCCGCCCAATAATTTCTCAGCCAGAGGCTGCCCGTCCCCTCGAGGAAGACCGGCACGAAGACCCGCCAGAGGGCCGCGAGCTGCATCAGGAGCAGGGCGGCCAGGGTGAAGCGGTCCGCCACGATCGGCGCGCCGCCGTGGCCGCGTACCACGCGGGTGCTGATCGCCAGGACCAGCGTCCCGAAGGCCCCGATGTAGAGGGCGTGCAGGGCCGGCGTCCGCAGGACCGGGTAGACGCCCGCCTGGCGATGCGTCAGGTGATAGGCCAACTCGTAGCCAGAGAATCCCAAAAAGACCAAGATCCAGAAGAGCCCAAGGAAGAGGACGAAGAGGATCGGCGTCTCCTTGGCCTGCCAGGGCCGCCAGCGCAGCCACTCCGTCACCAAGACCGCCAGCAGGGCGAGGTTGATCGCCCAGGAGGCGTAGTGCTGGCGCGGGCCGTCGGCCCAAAGCGTGACGAGGAGGATGCGCAGCAGGATGAGCGCCGTCACGATCGCCAGGGTGTGGGCGCCGCGCCGGCCTTCATAGCCCTGGATCACCCGCCCCGCGAAGAAGGGGACGATGCGGTAGGTGATCCCGACGACTAGGAGGAAGAGGAAGCCGTAGGTGCCGAACTCGATGCTGAGGGTGTAGAAGGTGAAGCTGCCGTCGGCCGCGTAATAGACATAGGAGAGGAGGAGGCCGAGGGTCCCGAAGCCGAGGGCGAGCAGCAGGAAGCGCGGCTGCTTGTCCTCGCGCCACTTCCCGGAGCGCAGGTAGAGCCGGCCGAGGAAGAACAGCAGGCTCAAGTAGCTCAGCCCTTCCAGGACGCCTGCCAGGATCATCCACTTAGGCGAGCGGGTGGCCCCGAGGAAGAAAGCCGCTTGGCCCCCCGCCAGGCCCAGAAACCAGGCCGCCACGGCGCGGGGCGAGGGATGGGGCTGCCCCACGAAGCGCGGGAAGGCGGTGAGGATGAAGCCGAAGACATAGAAGCCCATCACCCCGAAGAGCATGACGTGGGAGTGGTACTGCGCCGGTCCCACGCGGAAGTCGAACCAGGAAATCTGGTGGTCCAGCAGGTGGAGCCAGGTGAACCAGAGGGCCACGGCCAGGACCGCGTAGAGGGAGCCGCCGGCGAAAAAGAGCCGGTAGGGTTCCAGGAACAGGTTTTTTATGGATTTTTCGTTCATAGTCCTTATTATCTAATAGGCGTTAGGTGGTTCCCGATATGATTCAGATCATATCGGGGCTTTGCGGGAAACCGTTACCATTTCTTTAAGGAGAAATGCATGAGCGTGGCCCGCGAGACCATCTTGACCGCCTTGGAGGCCTTGAAAAAACTCGAGGAGTTCGCGGTGTCGAATTTAGCCGAGGTGAAGCGCTACGACTTCTCGGGATTCAGTACGGGACAGCAAGCGAAGATCCGCCGGCTCCTGGAGAGGCTCTCCGGGGATACCTTCCGGCACGAGGACATGATCGATGCCATCGTGTCGAGGCTGCGACGATGAGCGAAACCGAAAAAACCCGGGGTCAGGCGATCCTCAAGGAGTTCCAGACCATCCTGGCCCTGGAAGAAGAGGCGGCCGCCGCCTACCTCCAGTTGGCCGAGGACTGCGACGACGCGGAGGCCTGCGAGATGCTCCGCCGCATCGCCCGGGAAGAGGTCGCCCACGTCGCCATCGCCAAGGAGTTGGTGAAGCTGGCCCAAGGGTGGAAAGCACCCGAATAAAAAGGAGGACTATGAAACGCAGCGCCTTTCTCCTCATGCCCCTCGCAACGCTCTGGAACCTCTCCTGCACCGGACCCGCCGAGATCGGACCCAAATACGGCGACGTCTACGGCGCCCCTCCGTCCCAGGTCGGGGACACGCTCCCGAAGGGGGATAAATTCTTCTCCGGCCCCGGAGTTGCGAAGCTACCCGAGGTGCCGAGGATCGACGCCTCGCCGGTCAAGGAGGTCCGCCTCGACGTCACGCACAAGGTGATCGAGCTGGACAGCGGCGTTAAGTTCCACGGCTGGACCTTCGGCGACGATATCCCCGGGCCTACCATCCGCGTTCGGCAGGGCGACCGGGTCAAGTTCACCCTCACCAACCGCAGCACCGAGACCGTGCAGGTCGTGCCGCCGATGCCGCATTCCATCGATTTCCACTCCGCCATGGTCTCGCCGCAAGACAAGTACCGCTCGATCGATCCCGGCCAGACGCTGACCTTCGAGTGGACCGCCAACTACCCCGGCGTCTTCATGTACCACTGCGCCACGCCGATGGTCCTGCAGCACTTGGCCGCCGGCATGTACGGCATGGTGATCGTCGACCCGAAGGGCGGCTGGCCCGGCAAAGTGGACCGCGAGTACGCCGTGGTGCAGAGCGAGTTCTACCTGCAGGACAAGCCCGGCGCCGACGGCGTCTACGAGATCGACATGGACAAGGTGGAGAAGAAGCAGCCGACCTACGTCACCTTCAACGGGAGGGTGAACCGCCACCTCACCGAGGGCCTGAAGGCGCGGCCCGGCGAGCGGGTGCGGATCTTCTTTCTCAACGCCGGCCCCGATGACACCTCGAGCTTTCACGTGATCGGCACCATCTTCGACAAGGTCTGGCTGGACGGAAATCCGGCGAACCAATTCCGCGGCCTCCAGACCATCCTGCTTGGGGCCTCCAACGGCGCCATCGTCGAGTTCGTGATCCCCGAGGCCGGGAAGTACGTCTTGGTGGACCACGAGTTCGCCGACGCCCATCACGGGGCCTTGGGGGCGGTCGACGCCACCGAGGGCAAGACCGGTCTTCCCGAAGAGCCGGCGCCCAAGCCTGCCGCGCCGCCTCCCGCGAAGGAGACGGCCCCCGCCGCCAGCCCGGCCGCCGAGGCCGCGGCGCCGCCGGCCGCCACCGGCCTGGCCGACATGCCCGGGGCCAAGCTGTTCAAGACCAAGACCTGTTACACCTGCCACAGCATCGGCAAGGGCAAGATGACCGGTCCCGACCTGAAGGGCATCTTCGCCCGCCGCGACGAGGCCTGGCTTCGAAAATACATCCTCGACCCCGTCACGATGACCAAGGAGGATCCCGTCGCGATCCAGCTGAAGGCGGAGTACAAGACTCAGATGCCCAAGGTCCCCTTGACGAACGAGGAGCTGGACCAGCTCCTCGCCTACCTGAAGGAGGCCACGAAATGAAATTAAGCGGTTGGTCCTTCGCGATCTTCCTGGCCCTGGGGCTGACGCTGGCGCCGCGCGCCGCGCGGCCCTGCGGCCTCTGCCATGAGGACGACCGCTCGGCGGTGTATTCCTACGAGGCGGTTCAAAAGGTGAAGGCCGATCCCGCGCGTCTGGAGTTCGCCGTCTTCAAGATCGTCGGGCCCCTGCCCAAGGCGACCGTCGACGGGCTGACGCAGTGGCTGAGTGCGCGACCGAGCGTCGATGCGGCCACGATCAAGATCTCGGCCACGCAGAAGTCGATGGGCTTCGTCTGGGAGCGGGCCGGCTCGAAGGCGGCCCTGATCGCCGACCTGACCAAGGCCTTTCCCGAGCTGAAGGTCCACGCCCTCGTCTACGACGATCCCAAATAAGCCTACGGCAAATCACCGCTTTTAGACCGCGAGCCCCCGCTCACGGCCTCCTCCCATTTCAATACCGGAAAGCGAACTGCGTGTAGAAGAAGTGCGAGGTGTCCGAGGGCCCCGTGTCCGAAAAGAAGGTCCCGGGGAAGAAGACCGAGTAGCCCACCAGCGCGTCGAAGTATTTCCAGGGCTTGAAGGTGAAGAGGAGGTCGAGCTCCTGGCCCGCGAAGTGCCCCGCCCCCGGCGCACCCGCCCGCCATTGCACGCCCGAGGCCAGGAAGGCCCCGTTGGCGGGGTCGGGCAGGAAGAAGGCGTGGTAGTCGAGCTTGGTCTTGAACCACTCGAGGGGCTGGGTGTCGAAGCTGAAGCGGATGTCGTGGAGGTTCTTCCACGAGAAGAGGTCCATATAGCCGTACTTGTCGTGGTTGGTCGGGAACAGGTTGTTGAAGGTCGTGACCTTGCCCGTGCCGGGGTTCTCGTCGCCCGAGGCGAAGTTGTACTCGAGGCCCAGCCGCGGCTTGAAGCCGAGGGGGAAGGTGTAGCCGAAGCGAACGTGCGTGGCGAAGGCGCTGACCGTGCTGCCGCCGGAGGTCCCGGTCTGATAAGCGCCTTCGAAGCCGTAGTCGTAGTTCTTCTTGAATTTGCCTTTTAGGCGGGAGCCGATCGTGACGATGCTCAGGCTGCCTCCGTTGAGGCCCGACTTGGAGCCGTGGAGGTAGAGGGCGTAGGCCTCCAGCTCGCCCTGCGGAAAGCCCTTCCAATGCCCGTAGGCCCCCGCGAATTGGTTCTCCTTGCCCGCCGGATGGATGCGGGTGCCGAAGAGGTCGAGCCAAAAATGCGCGTTCTCCAGGCGCACGACGGCGCCGTCGAAGCTGCGGCCGAGATTGCTCCAGTTGAAGGCGCCGATCAAACGCTCGTCGCCGTAGATCAACTCTTGGCGGCCCATCTTGAGGCTGGTGACCAGTGGCGCGTCATTTTTCAGGTAGAGGAAGGCTTGGTAGAGCTTGCGCCGGTCCGGCACCTTGAAGATGGAGGTGGCGTTTTGGCCCAGGGTCTCGGAGTCCTGGAACATCGCGAAGAGCCGGACGTAGCTCGTGGGATTCAGGTCGAGGTAGACGCGGGTGCGCAGCAGGACGAAGACGTCGTTGTCCGGTACGGCGCTGTTGAGGTCTTCGTTGGTCCTCAGCTCGACGCGGGTGCGGAACTCGCCGCCGACCTTCACTTGATCGGGCCACAGCTTGGGCTCGGGTTTGCCCGCGGCAGGCTCGGCCCGAAGGCCCAAGGGCCAGGCGAGGGCGGAGATGAGGATCAGGCTTCGCAATATGGGATAGAAGGATTTTTTCATGCTCCCACCTTAGCCCGGATCCGCGCCAGGCCCAATGATCCCCATCATCCGGTGGGGATGATCTAGATCATGAGGTTTGCGACCGAATTCTAGCTTCTTTCGGCGGTGGCGTCATCGCCTTTGAAAAACTTGCAGGTGGAGATGGGGCCCCTGGGCCGTCGGCAGGACGGCATTGGAGTCCAAAGGAAGGTTTGGGAGGGGGCCGTCGAAAATTTCGCGCCAATGCGAGGGGTCTAAACGGGGGAGGCTGGAGCGGATTGTCTCCGAGGGATGACGCGTTGGACGATGGTCTGTTTGAATCACCAGATAGCCTCCTGGCCGGACGTCTCTTCCCAAATATCCCTCGCTTCTCGAGGCGGCGAGTCGATGCAGGAACAAGGGTTCCGGGTTGGCCCAATAGGCGATGTCCGCGGCACCGGCCAAATCCAGCTCGTTCCGGGGGGTGATGGATATCCGTTCTTGGAGGGGCGTCGGAATATCGGTTTCCAAAATCGCCTGGTAAATCGTGCTGGAGAGGCCGTCGACATCCTTGACTCGGATGCGGCTTCCCAAAGAGGCCAGGGTGACGGCGATGTCCAACAGTACTCCCGGGCCGTTTTCGACGACTTCGAGGTCCTGCATATTTCGACCGGTCGCCAACAGCCTATGGAGGGCTTCCAGCCGGCGGTGGCGCCATTCACCGTTCGCCAAGGACTGGATACGGGAAGATCCTGCCGCGACCGCCGCGTACATGGAGCTGCGGGAATTCGGCAGCTCCCGAAGTAATTGCCGGATGGCAAGATCCAACGACGCCGCGGGGACGACGAAGCCCTCGCGCAAATTGCCCTCCAAAGAGCTCTCCGGTGCCGATTCTGCGGTTTTGCCCTGGAATTCGGGGGACGGGGTTTCCAGGAAGGCAGCGGCGGGTATTTCGAAGCGAAATCGGCTTCCTTCGCTGGGACGACTGCTTACCCAAAGAGGGCCCCAGCCTAGAGAGCGGAGGCCCGCGATGACGGAGGTCAAGCCTAGCCCTTGGGATCGGGCGATGTCCCTTCGCCCCTCGCGAAAACCGCTTTCGCCCAGCGTGGCGAGATGTTCCGGAAGGATCCCGATGCCGTCGTCTTGAACGGTGACCCTCAGGCCGCCGGAGCCGGAAGGTTCGGCGGTGATGCGAATGAGGGGTCGTTCGGAAGAGCGATAGCGCGCCGCATTGGCGACGAGGTTGGCGACGATGTCCCCGGCGATTTTTGTCGTATCGCGTCCCGCGGCGAAGCGAAGATCATCCAGGGAATCTCGATGCCATTCCCGTCCGATCCATTGAAAGACCTCGGGCGTATCCACGCTGGCTCTCGCGATTCCGTCCCGGATGGCCCCCGAGGCGGAAAAGCCGCTTCCGGGGGAAAACAAGTAGGCCTGTTGGTAGGGGCGAATCGGATTGCCGAGCAGAACGGTTTCGAGGGCCAGCTTGGCCATCGTCAAGGGTTCGGTCCGATATTGCAAATCGTGAAGGACCAGCCGCAATCTCTCTCGCGAGTTGTTATCTCTTGAGCCCAAGGGGTCGGAATGCCTCCGGCGACTTCGCAAGGTATCCCAATGGCCGTGGAAGGCCTCGAGTCTGGCCGTGACCGTCCGCAAAAATCCCCTCAATCGCCGATGTTCTTTCGAGATCAGGGTGGCGCCTCCGGAGATTTTTTCGTTCAAACGCCGGAGCTCCGGAAGAAAACGGCCGAGGACGGACCGGCTCTGCTCCATGAAGGCGTCACCCCACTCGGAGATCAGTTGCGGATATTCCTCCACAGAGGCGGTTTCGCTTGGTGGTTCGGTAAGGGGATTCGTCGCCTTGTCGGGAAGGGTTCGAATCGCCGCAAGCGGCGTAGGCTTTTCTCCCCCCGTTTCGTGGAGGGAGACAGGGGGTCTTTGCGGTTCTAGACGGGTCGAGGCCGCGACGGTGCCGGCCTCGGTGCCGCAGGCCGCGCCGGCGGGGAGGAGAGGGGGATCCGGAAATTTAACGGACATGAACAGGGCTTGCCGAGCGCCAAGGGACTCGCTTCTTGCCTCCAAAATATTTTGCCAGGCTCTCAAGCTGCCGAAGGTCCCGTTCATCAGGCGGCCTGCCACGTTGAAGTGCAGCAGGGTCGCCAGGGAGTCGATCCAGGGGTTCGAGTCGAGTGCCGGCCCTCTCAAACCGAAGTAGTTTTCCAATCCATGCCCGAGGCGGAGCCCCGAGAGCATGCCGCCCTGGAAAAATACCTGATAACCGAGGCCGCGCTGCGAAACTCCGCCCAGGGCGCGATGCAGGGCATGGCCGCCCGCGAGGCCCAATTTCAGGCCTCCGAGCGTCAGGTATGCGGAGGTTAGCTCCCGTGCCAGGCTGCGGGCATCCCATTCTTGCGGCCTGCCCAGGAGGGTGTTGCCGAGCCGCGCTGTCAGCGTGAAAGCGGGGGCCTCCAAGAGGAAGGCGCCGCTTGCCGCCACGGTTCGGCCCAGGAAGCCCCGGGTCCATGGAGCGGCTTCCGCACCGGCGAGCCGCGCCAGAAATCCCAAGCGCGCGGCGCCAAACACCATGCTAGCGGTGGTCATGGCCATGAGGGCGGCGGGATCCGCCGCGGTTTCCACGAAGTGGCGCAGCAGGTGCTCGGCTCGAGCCGAGGGCGAACCGCCCCCTTGGAGGACTTCCAGGCGTTCGCGGGCCCGGCGGCGCAGGCCGGCAGGGACCGCGGCGTTCTCCGATAATTCGAAATATACCGAAGTCGCGATTTCGAGATGGCCACTGGTTTCTTGGCGGGCGGCTAAGCCGAAGGCGCCCTCCCAATAAAGGATGGGATCGACCTCGGAATTCAGGGAATTCCACTCGCGGCGCGCGGAATCCAACAATGCTCTGGTATCAAGGCGCATGAAATTTCCTTAGGAGCGCCCTTCTTCGCCGTTATTTTCGTCTTGTTGTCAAGAAATTGTCCCTTCCTCTTTTCGCAAATATTAATTTAGCCTAACCGGGATCCCCGTCGGGCCGTAGAATCCCGTGATCCGGTCGGGGTGTTCCGGAGTTTGGGGCGGCGAGGGCAGGCGCGACAATTCCTATTTCGCGGTTTGATATAAATCATTATCATTTAGTGTATCCGGCCGTTTGGGGAATTGGGGGCAAGGGTGGGAAGCGATCCCGGCAAGATAGAGATAGCCGATTTCGATCTGCTGCGTCATAGCCTGAGTCAGCAGGACACGAAGGTCGTCCTGTCCCTGGGGGGAGGCGGGGTGAGGATGTTCGCCCACGCGGCGGTCTTCGATTTCCTCGGCAAACTGGGGGTGTCCGAGCGGATTTCGGAGGTCTGGGGTTCCAGCGGCGGCGCCATCATGGGCTCCTTGTTCGCGATGGGGATGAGTCCCGAGGAGATGAAGGGCATCGCCGGCGTCGCCTTCAAAGGCAAGATCGTCCGCCATCTTCCGGGCTACCTCTCCTTGGCGAAGCGGATGTTCCTGGACCTCTTGGGGCTTTCGAAGCAAAGCGCGAGCCTCCAGATATTCCGGGATTATCAGCGGCAGCTGGAGGACTTCTTGAGCAAGGTCCTCGAGGGGCGCCGCTTTCAGCGGAGGTTCTTTTGCACGGCTTTCAATTTGGAGACCCAGGAAAACGAGGTGCTGGGGAGCGAGCCGGCCCATGATTTCTACGGCGCCGACAAGGTTTACCGGACCGATGTCTTGGATGCGGTGATGGCCTCCAGCGCAATCCCGGTGCTCTTCGAGCCGCGAGTCATCCGGGGCGAAGGGGTCGAGCGCCGCTACATCGACGGCGCCCTGATCGAGGACGTTCCGACTCAATCGGTCTACAAGAAGTGGATCCGGGACAAGGAGTTCGGCGTGGAAAAATCGCGGCAGCTCCTGCTGATCACGGTCACGCTCCAGCCCTCCGCCTTCGTCTCCACAAACCTGCTGCAAAGCAGCCGGTTTCGCCGGCTGCCCGGTTTCGAGCATGTGGTGATGTCGCTCAACTGCGCGGAGTACATGCGCAAGGCGGCGACCAAGGCCAACAAGAAGATGCTCCGGCAGGACCCGAACGTGGAGCTTTGGGATCTCAATATCACCGTTCCGAACGGGGGCATGCTGAGCCTGGACCTGATTCCCGGCGTCATGGAGGCGGCGGAGGCCTCCGTGCCCATGGAATTCCGGCGCATCGGGGCGGAGATGATTTTTTAGCGATGGGGCGGTTCCTGCATGCGGCCTCCCCGGTCGAGGGCCTGCACCTCGATCTTCACGAACTGCCGCCGCCCGAAGGGGAAATATCCGCAACTGAACTCACTGCGTTTGCGGTCCCCCGCTTGGTCGACGATCTCGAAGACCCCCGTCGAGTCGAAATAACGGTGCTTCGCCCTCCGGATCGCGCGCAGCGCGCGTTCCCACCCCTCCGCATCGCAGAGCCCTTCGAGCCCCATCCGCTTCAGCTCCGCGAAGGAGCGGCCGGTCAAGTCTTCCGCCTTGAGATTGGCCGCGACGCAGCGGTCCAAGGCCTCGGTGAAGAAGAAGATCGCGCTTAGGCCCCGGTCGAAGAGGTTGCGAAACAGGTCGTAAGTGGTCATGGCCCGCGGCGCGGCGAAGCGCGTGCCTTGGAGCACCTTGCTTTGGAGGATGGTCGCGAAGCGATGGACGCTGACCGGGCCGGCGAAATAATCGTCGACGACCTGGCCGCTCACCAATTCCCCGTGGTCGCCGATCGTCTCGTGGGGATCGAAGAGGATCAGCTTCCCCTTGAAGCCCTCCACCAGCCAGGTCATGACGTGGTTCTCAAGCTCCGCGGTGCGGTCATCGGCGAACAGGACGACCATATTGGGACGCCCGGAGGAGACGGCTTCGTCGGCGGCGTCGAGGTCGGGGACGAGGTGGATGTCGTGGGAGCTGAGATCGACTTGGGAAATAGAGACCGGCGGATGGACTATCAGGATGCGGTGTTTCAGCGGCTCTGCCGGCCCGGACTCTTCCGGGCGCTCCGGTGTTTCCATGGACCTAACCCCCACTCCGGGGTTTATCTTACTCCGAAACGCCGTTTTCCACCAGCTGCGCCAAGACCTCGACGATATCCGGCGAAATCAGAGACGCGTCCCCCGGTTCCTCGTACATGATGGAGCCCGCGTTCTGGGTATGGTCGAAGCCCA
This sequence comes from Deltaproteobacteria bacterium PRO3, assembly GCA_030263375.1. Lineage (NCBI taxonomy): Bacteria > Deltaproteobacteria > Deltaproteobacteria bacterium PRO3. The sequence goes on along the minus strand of SZOV01000003.1, from coordinate 29,144 downwards.
GGCAGTGGCCGATCTCGTGGGCGATTACCGGGAAATCGGAGGCGACCTCCGTGGGCAGGTAGATCGCGCAGATCTGCCCCTCGGGGAAGCGCAGCGATCCAGCGCGGGCGTCCTCGAGCAGGTCCTCGTAGGGGCCGATGTAGACGAGGAAATTCGCGGTCGGGTCGCGGTCGATGACGAGCAGGCCCTCGTGGGCGTCGTTCCACATCTCGACGGCCAGGGCCAGGGCGTTGAAGTCCCCCTGCTGGGCGTCGATCTCGGTGGCGAAGGAGATGCGGTAGGGCGGGCTTAGGCTCTCGTAGACGTTCGGCTCGCGGAGGTAGGCGTCCCAGCCGCCGCAGGCGGAGAGGGAGGCGAGGATCCCGAAGGTGACGGCGATGCGGCGCATGTCCCGGCCTTAGCCGAGGCGGAGGGGGGAGTCTAGAGCGAATTGGAGCGAGAGGGCGTCGGACTTGGGGCTAGGCTCCGTGACCCGATCGCACTTGGTTTTTCCCGTCAAAGCCGGACAACCTTCTTCTGCGGAAGCCCCTTGGTCGCGTTCCGCGTGTCCACGATCAGCGGGGCCTGGGCGACGATCCGGCGGTAGTCGAAGTCCTGGTGGTCGGTGAGGATGACCGCGCAGTCGCAATTTTTAAGCGCAGCGGGGCTTAAGGGCTGCGAGCGGTAGCCGGCGCCCTCGGTCTTCCACTGCGGGACATGGGGGTCGGAATAGCTCACTTTGGCGCCGGCCTCCTCCAACAGCTTGGCCACCTCGTAGGCCGGCGACTCGCGGACGTCGGAGACGTTTTTCTTGTAGGCCACGCCCAGCAGCAGGATGCGCGCGCCCTTGAGGGCCCGCCTCCGCTCGTTCAACGCGGATTGGATTTTTTGGAAGACGTAGTGCGGCATCTCCTGGTTGATCTCGCTGGCCAGTTCGATGAAGCGCGTCGTGTAGTTCATGCTGCGCAGCTTCCAGGAGAGGTAATGCGGGTCGACGGGGATGCAATGCCCGCCCAGGCCCGGACCGGGATAGAAGGGCATGAAGCCGAAGGGTTTGGAGGCCGCCGCGTCGATCACCTCCCAGGTATTGATCTTGAGCTTGTCGCAGATCTGCGCGATCTCGTTGACCAGGCCGATGTTGACCGCGCGGAAGGTATTTTCGAGGAGCTTGACCATTTCCGCCGTTTGCGAGCTGCTTACAGTTATGACCTTATCGGCGACGTTGCGATACAACGCTGCGCCGGCCTGGGTGCAGGCCGCGGTGATGCCCCCGATGATCTTGGGGGTGTTTTTCAGGCCGAAGCGCGGGTTGCCCGGGTCGATGCGCTCGGGGGAGAAGGTGAGGAAGAAGTCCTTCCCGGCTCGGAATTTGGCGGACTGTAGTTGCGGCAGGACCAGCTCCTCGGTGGTGCCCGGATAGGTCGTGCTCTCCAGGACGATCAGCTGGCCGGCGCGCAAGGTCTTTTTCAGCTCTTCGGTCGCGTGGACAATGTAGGAGATATCGGGGTCCCGGGTCTTGCGCAGGGGTGTGGGGACGCAGATCGAGATGCAGTCCAGCTTCCGGGCGAGGCCGAAGTCCTGCGTGGCCTTGAGCTTGCCGGCCCGGACCAGGTCCCGGACCAGGCGGTCGGGGATGTCCGGGATGTAGTTGCGCCCCGCCTTCAGGGCGGCGACCTTGCCGCCGTCGACGTCGATCCCGGTCACCTCGAAACCCGCCTCGGCGAAGGCCACCGCCAGGGGCAGGCCTACGTAGCCCAGGCCGATGACGCCCACCCGGGCAGAACGCCGCTGAATCTTATCCATCAGGACATCCAGGCTGTTTTTTCGCAGAACTCGCATGCTTAGACCTTCGTTTTTTAGGTTTTGCCCGACAACTTTTCCGGGTGCGGGTCGATAAATTTAAATAGAAAGAAGTTTTTTCGGTTAATTTACTATCTAGCGGTTATCCTTTGCAATTTTTATTCCGTTCCGCAAAGGGTCCGCCGGGGCGTGCCCGAGAATGACACGTGGCGTTACCTCCAGCGTTGACGCTGGGGAGGGCTCTGTGATACAAGCCTCCGTCCCTGTCATTCAAAAACCGTTCCGATGCATACTCAGGAGGTTGGCTCCATGGCCAAGGGTCTAGCTAAGCAAGCATTTTCCGAACTTCCCTTCAAAGTTGGCGATAAGGCGGTCTACCCGGCCCATGGCGTCGGCGAGGTCAAGAGCATCGAGAGCAAGGAGATCATGGGGGCCAAGCAGACCTTCTACGTCCTCCAGATCCTCGACAGCGGCATGAAGATCATGGTCCCGACCGCCAACGTCAACGCGGTGGGCCTGCGCGAGGTCATCTCCGACCAAGAGGTCGATGACGTCTACGAGATCCTCAAGCAGCGCGACGTCCACATTGACAACCAAACCTGGAACCGCCGCTACCGCGAGTACATGGACAAGATCAAGACGGGATCGGTTTACGAAATTGCCGAGGTTTTGCGGGATCTTAGCCTGCTGAAGTTCAAGAAAGAACTCAGCTTCGGCGAGCGCAAGATGCTCGACACCGCCAAGTCCCTGCTCATCAAAGAGCTGGCGATCTGCGAGGCCCGCGAGGAAGACGAGATCGAGGAAGAGATCAACGAGATCTTCAAGTCGGCCTAAATTCCGTTGTTTTTTAAAAGACCCCCTTCGCGCTGCGGAGGGGGTTTTTTTATGCCTCGGCGGCCACCGAGAGGGGGAGCTCCGCCTTTCCGGTCCCGCCGCGCTTGCTTTCCAACTCGAATTCCACCTCCCAAAGGATGCCGTGCCTGGTTTGGGCTCGGCTGAGGACCAGCGAAGGCGGCGCCATCTCCCGCGCGGGATAGGGAAGCTCGGCTTGGAAACCGCCCGAGACCGAGGGGCGCAGCGGGACTTCCACGGAGGCGATGGGGTTGAATTTCGACAGGCTCGACTCGGAATAGACGAACTCCCGCGCCACCAAGCGCGCCCGACCCTCCCCGGTGACCTTGTCGCCTCGGCCGGAAACCCGCAGCCGGGCCTCGGCCCCCTCGCCGACCCGCTCGGCCCGCATCCGCAGTCCTCCCAGGCGCCGCCAGCGCCGCGCCCGCGGTATCGCGATCCAGGCCAGTGAGAAGGCGACGATGCCGGCGCCCACCGCCGCCTTGTGAAAGTCGGGATTCGAATTCCAGAACCCGAGAAAAATCAGCAACAGCGTCGCCGTCAGAAAAAAGCCGAAGAACCAGGGGGAGAGCGGAGGATTCAGAGAATGTTCGGCCGGCAGGCCGACCAAACGGTACTGGATGTCGCGGGGCGGCTGCATCCCTTCGAGCACCAGGCGGATGGTGGTTCCGTCTTGGGTTCTCGCGAGGACGGTGACGGCGATCTCGAGCCACTCGCCCGTGAAGGGCGTTATCCAAGGCGGGATGGGAAGCTCGAACTCGGCGCCGCCGTCGGGGCCGGGTTTTAGGACAACGCGGAGGGGAGGGGCCTCCTTTTCGCACATCCAGGGCTCCGGAATGGGAAAGGCCTTGTGCTTCTTGGAGATCATCCCCAGTCCCACGGTTACCGGGGTGTCCGAGGCTCCCTCGGTCAAATCCAGCCGACAGCGCAGGATCTTGTCTCCTGCTTGAGGAGGGTGGGCGGTCAGCGTGAGTCCTTTTTTGGTACAGGTCCAGGCGGTTCTCATCGAGGGCGGATAACAGCAAAAATGCTTCGGTTTGACAAATACCCCGCGGGTCGCTACATCCTTATCCCACGTTTCTCATCTTTGGCGGCGGTCCTGCGGGACCGTTGTTACGTCTCATAAAGCTTTAGTAATACCGGGTTAAGGGGTTGATTTTCATGAATTCCGTGTGGGCGATTCTGGTGGCGGGGGGGACGGGTACCCGCTTCGGGGCCCAGGTGCCGAAGCAGTTCCTGCCGCTGGCGGGACGCCAAGTCCTCGAATACGCCTTGGAGCTCTTCGCCGCGAGTCCCCTCTTCGAAGGGGTGGTCTTGGTGCTTCCCCAGGACTTCGTTTCCGAGTGGAAGGCCCGGCTGCAACAGGGACCCTGGTCCCGGGTCCGGGTGACTGCGGGCGGGCTGACCCGGCAGAAATCGGTTCAGAAGGGCCTGCAGCTGGTCGACGGTCAGGCCGAATGGATCCTCATCCACGACGTCGCCCGGCCGCTCGTCACCGAGGAGATCCTGCGCCGCACCCTGGCCGGGGTCCAAGAGACCGGCGCCGCCGTGACCGCCGTGCCGGTGGCCGACACGCTCAAGAAGAGCGACGAGCGGCAATACGTGCAAAAGACGGTCTCGCGGGACCGCCTCTATCAAATTCAGACCCCCCAGGCCTTTTCCAAAAGCCTCCTCGACGAGGCCCTGGAGTGGGCCGAGGCCAAGGGTATGGACGCCACCGACGAGGCGGGGCTGGTCGAGGGCATGGGCCACAAGGTGCGCCTGGTCGAGGGCTCGGTCGCCAACTTCAAGATCACCCGGGCCGAGGACCTCGAGATGGCCGCGGCCCTGCTGGAGAAAAGAAAGTCCGTTATGAGCCAAGAATTCCGCATCGGCGAGGGCTATGACGTCCACGCCTTCGTCCCGGGCCGCGACCTGATTTTGGGCGGCGTCAAGGTCCCCTTCGAGCAGGGCCTGCAGGGCCATTCTGACGCCGACGCCCTGCTGCACGCGATCTGCGACGCGATGCTGGGCGCGGCCGCCGAGGGCGATCTGGGCAAGCACTTCCCCGACACCGACCCGCAATTCAAGGGCGTCTCCAGCCGCGTCCTGCTGGCCGAGGTGACACGCCGGGTGCAAAATAAGGGTTTTACCGTCGCCAACGTCGATGCTACGGTGGTCTGTCAACGGCCCAAGCTGGCCCCCCACATCCCCCAGATGCGGGAGATCATCGCGGCCGCCTTGGGCGTCCCGGTCGACCGGGTCAGCGTCAAGGCGACGACCGAGGAGGGCCTGGGATTCACCGGTACCATGCAGGGCCTCGCGGCGCGCGCCGTGGTCCTGTTGCAGAAGAGAGGGAGTCCACCATGATCCGAGTCCGTTTCGCCCCCAGTCCCACGGGGCTGCTCCATCAGGGGAACGTCCGCACCGCCCTGTTCAATTTCCTCTTCGCCCGGCGCCAGGGCGGCAAGCTGATCCTGCGCATCGAAGATACGGACCAAGAGCGCTCCCAAGAGAATTACGAGGCCGCCATCCTCGAAGACCTGAAGTGGCTGGGCCTGAGCTACGACGAGGGTCCCGACCGCGGCGGCGATTTCGGCCCCTACCGGCAGAGCGAGCGCCTCAACATCTACAAGAAATACCTGCAGCAGCTCGAGGCCCAGGGCCAGGTCTATCCCTGCTTCTGCACCCAGGAAGACCTCGAGGCCGAGCGCCGCAAGGCCATGGCCAGCGGCAAGCCCTACCGCTACAGCGGGAAGTGCCGCGAGCTCTCCGCCGAGGACCGCAAGGCCAAGCTTGAGGCCGGCACCGCGCATACCTATCGATTCAAGGTCGAGCGCGAGATCGTCAAGTTCACCGACCTGGTCTACGGCGAGAAGGTCTTCGACACCCTGACCATCGGCGACTTCGTCATCGCGCGCTCCAACGAACTGCCGCTCTACCTCTTCGCCTGCGCGATCGACGATTGCCTGATGCAGATCAGCCACGTGATCCGCGGCGAGGACGGCATGTCCAACGCGCCCCGGCAGATTCTTTTGCAGAGGGCCCTTGGCTTCACTCCGCCGCAATTCGCCCATCTCCCGCTCATCCTCGGGCCCGACCACACGTTGCTCTCCAAGCGCAACGGCAGCACCTCGGTGGGCGAGCTGAAAGCGAAGGGCTATCTGCCGCCGGCCATCCTCAACTACCTGGCCCTGCTTGGCTGGGCGCCGCCCGAAGGCAAGGACATCGTTCCGCCCGAGAAGCTCGTCGAGAGCTTCGACTTAGGCCGCGTCTCGCGCAGCAGCGCGATCTTCGACTGGGCCAAGCTCGACCACATCAACCAGGTCTACATGATGCAGCTCAGCGAGGAGGACTACCTCGCGAAGGCCCGCGAAGCCTTGGCCGCGGCGAATTTCGCCCCGGGACAGACCCCCGAGGAAAATCTCCGCAAGGTCCTGCTCGCCCTGCGTCCCAACGTAAAGAATTTTTCGGAAATCCCGGGATGGATGGGCCTGCTCCTCGGCCATCCTCAGCCGCAAAACGACGAGGCCCGCGAGGTCTTGAACGCCCCCGAGAGCCGCAAGGTCCTCGAGACCCTGGCCAAGCTCATCGAGGCCCGCGAGGACGAGATGAACGCGGCGAGCTACGAACAGATCCTCGAGGAGCTCAAGAAGAAGACCAAGATTAAGGGCAAGAAATTGTTCATGCCGGTCCGCGTGGCCCTGACGGGGGGGACGGAAGGTCCCGAGCTCGCCGCGCTGGTGACCGCGCTCGGCAAGACCCAAGTCCTAGAAAGAGTTCGCAGTGCCTTTGAGAATCTACAACACGAAAAGCCGCAATAAAGAAGACTTCCAACCCCTGAACCCGCCGCGCGTCGCGATGTACGTCTGCGGGATCACCGCCTACGACTACTGCCACCTGGGCCACGCCCGGGCCTCGGTCGTCTTCGACGTCATCTACCGCTACCTCAAGTTCAAGGGCTACGAGGTCCGCTACGTCCGCAACTTCACGGACATCGACGACAAGATCATCAAGCGCGCCCATGAGCGAGGCCAAGACTGGAAGCAGGTGGCCGAGTTCTTCATCCAGGCCTTTTTGGAAGACATGAAGGCCTTGGGCAATCAAGCGCCCGGCGACGAGCCCCGCGCGACCGACTACATCGCCGAGATGCAGGCGATCATCGCCAAGCTGGTCGAGAAGGGCATCGCCTATCCCGCCAAGGGCGACGTCTTTTACTCGGTGCGGAAGTTCCCGACCTACGGCGAGCTGGCGCAGAAGAACCTCGAGGAGCTCGAGGCCGGCGCCCGCGTCGAGGTGCAAGAGGCCAAGAAAGACCCGCTGGATTTCGCCCTCTGGAAGGCCGCCAAGCCCGGCGAGCCGGAGTGGGCCTCGCCCTGGGGGCAGGGCCGCCCCGGCTGGCACATCGAGTGCTCGGCGATGAGCACCAAGCTGCTCGGCCCCTCGCTCGACATCCACGGCGGCGGCCGCGACCTGATCTTTCCCCACCACGAGAACGAACGCGCCCAGTCCGAGGGCGCCTTCGAGAAACCCTTCGTCAAATATTGGCTGCACAACGGCTTCGTCAATCTCAACGCCGACAAGATGAGCAAGTCGACGGGAAATTTTTTGACCATCCGCGACGTTCTGGCCCAGTATCCGCACGAGGCGATCCGCTACTTCCTGCTTTCCGCGCATTACCGTTCGCCGCTGGACTTCAACGAGGGCAACATGAAGGAGGCCTTGGCGGCGGTCGACCGCGTCTACCAGACCTTGCAAAGGTTGGAGGAATGCGGCCCGGGCCGGGACGGGGCGGGGCCGGAATCGGCATGGTCTGCCGTGGAAGATTTTCCGGCCGCCTTCGAGGACGCGATGGACGACGACTTCAACAGCGCCCAGGTGCTGGGCGTTTGCTTCGAGCTGGTGCGCGAGATCAACAAGTTCCTCGACGCCGGCCCCTCGGCCTCCCACCTTGAAAAATACCGCGCCGAGGTCAAGAATGCCCTGGCGCGGGTCGGCGCCTGTCTGGGGCTTTTTGCCCAGTCGCCCCAAGCCTATTTCGAGACGCGCAAGCGCTTCACCTTAAGCCAAGGGGCCTTGAGCGAGGCCGAGATCCTGCAAAAGATCGCGGAGCGCAAGGAAGCCCGCCGCAACAAGGATTTCAAGATGTCCGACCGCATCCGAGACGAACTCTCCGCCCAAGGCATCCTCCTCGAGGACAAACCGGACGGGACGACCACCTGGAAGGCGAAATAGGTGGATTATGGGGAAGGACAGGATCGCCCGTTACGCGCAGAGGATCGCCGAGCACGCCGACGCCAAGTGGGTGGCGCCGGTTTTTTTCCTCCTGTTCTTCCTCGACAGCCTCTTCGTCTTTATTCCCTGCGACAGCCTCCTGGGTACCACCGTCGCGATCCGTCCGAGACACGTCGTGAAGTGGCTCATCGCCTCCGTCCTCGGCGTTGTGGCCGGATTGGGACTGGTGGTGTTAGCGAGTTACACCTTCCTGCACGGCTATCTCGACACCCTGGTGAACAACAATTCCCTGTATTCCGGCGTGAACGACATCGTGCAGCACGCCCAGGCTTACGGCTACCTCGAGCTGACGATCAGCGTCTTCACCGTCGTGCCCTGCGTGATCGGCGCCATCGCCGCCGCCATGATCGGGATGAATCCCTGGGCGGTCTACGGGATCGTCGTGGCGGCCAAGCTGCTGCGCGTGTTTTTGGCGGTCTGGATCATCCACTCGGGCGGAACCTTGCTTAAGCGCATCGTGCGGGTGTATTTGAAGATACCTGTATGAAGAAGTGTCGAAGTGCCTAAGTGTCTAAGTGTCAAAGTTGATCTGTGCCTAGAGGTTTAAATATAAAAAATTTGGCGAAAGAAACTTAGGCACTTAAGCACTTAGGCACTTGATTCTATGTTGATTCGCCCCTTCCAAATCGTCTCTGACCTCAAACCCCGCGGCGACCAGCCGGGGGCCATCGAGGCGCTGAGCGCTGAGTTCGCGTGCGGCAGCAAGCAGCAAACCCTGCTCGGTGTCACCGGCAGCGGCAAGACCTTCACCATGGCCAACGTCATCCAGCGGGTGCAGAAGCCCACCCTGGTGATGGCCCCCAACAAGACGCTGGCCGCCCAGCTCTACCGCGAGTTCAAGGACCTCTTTCCCGAGAACGCCGTCGAATACTTTGTCAGCTACTACGACTACTACCAGCCCGAGGCCTATGTCCCGGCCCAGGACCTCTTCATCGAGAAGGACTCCTCGATCAACGAGGAAATCGACAAGATGCGCCACGCCGCGACCCGCGCCCTGCTCGAGCGCAACGACGTCATCATCGTCGCCTCGGTGAGCTGCATTTACGGCCTGGGCTCGCCCGAGGCCTACCACGGCCTGCTCGTCTTCGTGGAGGCGGGGAGCTCGGTGAACCGCAACGAAATGCTCAAGGAGCTGACCAAGATCCAGTACACGCGCAACGACTTCGACTTCCACCGCGGGACCTTCCGCGTGCGCGGCGACGTGGTCGAGGTCTTTCCCGCCCACGAGGAGGACAAGGCGATCCGCATCGAGTTCTTCGGCGACGAGGTCGAGTCGATTCAGGAGGTCGACCCGCTGACCGGCAAGGCCCTCCAACAGCTGGAGAAGATTGCTATCTACCCGGCCAGCCACTACGTCACCTGGGACGACGCGATGAGGCGCGCGGTGGTTAACATTCGCGCCGAGCTGGAGGAGAGGATCAAGTTCTTCCACGAGCACAACAAGCTGCTCGAGATGCAGCGCATCGAGCAGCGCACCCGCTTCGACCTCGAGATGATGGAAGAGATCGGCTTCTGCAAGGGCATCGAAAACTACAGCCGCCACCTGACCGGCCGCAAGGCGGGACAGCCGCCGCCGACCCTGCTCGACTATTATCCGAAGGAATTCCTCTTGATCCTGGACGAGTCGCACATCACCGTCCCTCAGGTCCAGGGCATGTATAACGGGGACCGAGCGCGCAAGACCACGCTCGTCGAGTACGGCTTCCGGCTGCCCTCGGCCCTCGACAACCGGCCGCTGCGCTTCGACGAATTCATGGGCCTGACCGACCAGATCCTCTATGTCTCGGCGACGCCGGGGCCTTACGAGCTGGAACACAGCGGCGACGCCGTGGTCCGGCAGGTGATCCGACCCACCGGGCTTTTGGATCCGACCGTCGACGTCCGCCCGGTCAAGGACCAAGTGGACGACCTGATCGAGGAGATCCGCAAACGGATCGCCCGCGATGAGCGCGTGCTGGTGACGACCCTCACCAAGAAGATGGCCGAGGATTTGGCGAAATACTTCGGCGAGGTCGGCTTGAAGGTTCGCTATTTGCACTCCGACATCGAGACCATCGAGCGGGTGGCGATCATCCGCGACCTGCGCAAGGGGGAGTTCGACGTCCTGATCGGGATCAATCTGCTGCGCGAGGGACTCGACATGCCCGAGGTCTCGCTAGTGGCCATCCTCGACGCGGACAAAGAGGGCTTCCTGCGCTCGACGCGCTCCTTCATCCAGACCTTCGGGCGCGCGGCGCGCAACGTCAACGGACACGTCATCCTCTACGCCGACCACGTCACGCAGTCGATGGCCCAGGCTATTCAGGAGACGCGGCGCCGCCGGCAGCTGCAGGAGGCCTACAACCAAGAGCACGGCATCACGCCGCAGACGATTCGCAAGAATATCCAGGATATCCTGACCAGCGTCGAGGAGCAGGACTACTTCACCGTCCCCACCGAGGCCGAGGGCCTGCCGGAGGCGGTGGAGGTCGAGGCGATCCCGGCCATGATCGAGGCCCTGCGCAAGGAAATGAAAAAGGCGGCCGAGGCCCTGGATTTCGAGACGGCGGCGCAGAAGCGGGATCGGATCAAGGCCTTGGAACAAGTGGCGATGACGGTCGGGGTGAAGGTTTAATGCGCCGCATGGCTCGGCACCGGCGGGACCCCCGCCGGAAGGGCCGAATTTCCGGTATCCTCCGGCTTGTCCTTCTTTCCGGAGTAGCTGCTCACCAAGGCCGCGATCAGCGCGGCGAAATACGGAAAGGCCTGAATCACGAGCGCCGCGGCCCACAACACCGCCTGATGGTTGACCGTGCCGAAGACGTCCAGGATGCCCCACGATAGGGTCACCAAGGTGATCGACAGCAGCAGCTCGTCGTAGACGTTGGAGACGGCCTTCAGCAGCGGGGCCGAGGATTCCTTTTTGGGCGTACGGTAAAAGGGCTTCGAGCGCGTGGACAGGCCCTGCAGGACCGCCTTGGCGATCTTGTGGGTGAGCGAGCCGCCGGCGATCATTGCGAGCAGGGTGCGGCGCTTGCCGATCTTGACCCGCGTCGTGTAGGTCCAGAGCGTCCCGAAGATCCGCAGGACGACCAGCAGTAGCGCCGGATAGATGAAGATCGGTTCGGGGAAGTCCGTGTGCTTGGGATTGAGGATGAGTAAAAGGCTCCAGACGATCGCGGTGAAGGTGAAGAGCATGTGCAGCGCGTCGCCGATCCACGGCAGCCAACCCTTCACGAACTGATAGCGCTGGGCGAGCGTCAAATTGCCCTTCAGCCCGGCGAAGATCATCCAGTGCCGCTTCAAAATGCGCATCGCGCCGTAGGCCCAGCGGAAGCGCTGCTTGGCGTAGGCCTCGTAGGTCTGCGGCACCAAGCCGCGGCCGAAGGCGTGGTCGAGGTAGATCGACTTCTTGCGGTCGTTCAGGATGCGCAGGCCCAGCTCGGCGTCCTCGCAGATGCACCACTCGGCCCAACCCTTCAGCTTGAGCAGCTCGGCCTTGTCGATCAGCGTCATCGTGCCGTGCTGGATGATGGCGTTGTGCTCGTTGCGCTGGACCATCCCGATGCGGAAGAAGCCGCTGTACTCGTCGTTCTCCATGCGGGTGAAGATGTTGCGCTCCCAGTCGCGGTGCTCCTGCGGGGCCTGGACGAGGGCGACCTCGGGGTCCTGGAAGTAGGGCACGGTGGAGGCCAGCCAGTCGGGCTCGACGATGTAGTCCGCGTCGACGACGCCGACGATCTTGGCCGCCGGGTTGGTCTCTTTGAGCGCGAAGTTCAGGGCGCCCGCCTTGAAGCCCGGCCAAGAGCCCAGCGAGAAGAAGCGGAAGCGCGGGCCCAGCTCGCCGCAACGCTTTTCGATGGGCTTCCACATCTCGGGGTCGAGGGTGTTGTTGTCGACGACGATGACCTCGAAGTTGGGGTAGTCCAGGCGGGCGAGGCTGTCGATCGTGGCGATGACCATCTCCGGCGGTTCCTTGCAGCAGGCGAGGTGGATCGAGACCATCGGCAGGTCCTTGGCGGCGACCGGGTCGGGCTTGAGCGGGAGGTATTTCCGCTGCAGCGCCTTGGCGCCGACCACGTCGGCGATCTCCGCCGCGTCGGTCAGCAGGATGACGGCGAGCAGGACTTGGGCCGAGATCATCACCGACCAGAAGACGATGTCGCCTGGCGACATGTATTGGTCGCTGGCCTCGCGGGCCAGCTGGGTGGCCAGCGCGATGGCCGCCTGGAAGATCAGGACGGTGAAGACCTGGCCGCGGATCTTCAGGTCGGGCCGCCGATACAGGAAGAGGGCCGCGGAGAGAAAGCCGAGGACGGTCGAGCAGAGCGCCCACCACTTCCAGTTAGGGTCCTCCAACACCGGGCCCTGGATCGGAAACTTGTCGCGGCGGTCGGCGTCCATGACGCCCCAGTGCTCTCCCGCCCGCCCTTCGATGGCGGATTTCCAGGGTTGGTCGAAGGCCTCGATGATGTTGTAATCGATTTTTCGTTCCTTGGCCTTCGCCATGAATTCACGCACGAAGGTCGCCTGATTGGCGAGCGTCGCCTGGGCGGCGCCGCGCTGGGGGCCGTCGCTGGGCCAGCCGGTCTCGGCGATCATCACCATTTTTTTCGGGAAGGAGATCTTGACCGCCTCGTAGGCGCCCAGGACGTAGTCCACCGCCTGCGCGATCGGCTTCTCCGCCCAGTAGGGCAGGACGTGGATGGCGATGTAGTCGACCTCTTTGGCGAGCTCGGGGTGCATCAGCCAATAATCCCAGGGCTCGGCGGTGGAGACGGGGACCTTGTATTTTTTGAGCTTCTTGCGCGCCTGCGCTAGGTACTTGACCAGCTCCTCGCGCGGCACGGTGTTCTGCAGCTGGGTCTCGTTGCCGATGATGACGCGGAGGACGTTTTTGTTTTTTTGCGCCAGCTTGATGACCGCGTCGACCTCCTCCTGGTTGCGGTTGTTGACCGGATTTCCGTCGAGGTAGGCGGAGGCGATGACCTTGATGTTGTATTTCTTGGCGAGCTCCGGGACCTGCTCGAGCCCGCCGATGGAGCTGTAGAGACGGATCGTGTCGGTCTTCGAGGCCAGGATCTTGAGGTCGGCCTCCAGCTCCTCGGCGGTGAAGGGCTTGCCCTGGAAGGGGCTTTGGTTTTTCTTGTAAGGGTTTACCGAGAAGCTGTTGAGGGGATAGGAGCTCTCGACCATGTAGCGCGGCTTGTTGATCTGGGTCCAGATCAAGACGTTGACCGCGACGGTGGTCAGGAGGATCAATAGTGTCGAGAGGCGCATGAAAATTCTTCCTCAACCCGAGGCGCGCTGCCATTAGCACCGAATGATGAACAATTCCAGAGCTTTAAAACGCGCACGGCCCGTCCTATTATCTGAGGAAATCGTCCGGGGTTGCGTTTAAAAAACAAAATAATTTCAATAGGTTGAACTTATGACCTTCCAAGATCACTTCTCTTCGCTCGCCACGGATTATGCCCGCTACCGCCCGCGGTATCCAGAGGCCCTGTTTCGCTATCTTTCCGACATTGCCCCGGGGCGTCGCCTGGCCTGGGACTGCGCCACGGGCAGCGGGCAGGCGGCCGTCGGCCTGGCCGAATTTTTTAAGCGGGTGATCGCGACCGACGCCAGCGAGGCCCAGCTGGCCCAGGCCGAGTCCCACGCTCGGGTCGAGTACCGCGTCGCGCCGGCGGAGGCCTCCGGACTGCCCCCGGCCTCCGTCGATCTCGTCACGGTGGCCCAGGCCCTGCATTGGTTCGACCTGGAAAAATTCTACGCGGAGGTGCGGCGGGTCGCGCGACCGGGCGGGGTCTTGGCGGCCTGGACTTACGCCCTGTTTCGCTGCGATCCGGCGGTCGACGCGGTGATCGGGGATTTTTACGAGGGGATCTTGGGGAATTACTGGACGCCGGAGCGGCGCCTCGTCGAGCAGGGTTATCGGACGCTGCCCTTTCCTTTCCGGGAGGGGAAGCCCCCGGAATTCGCGATGGAGGCGCGGTGGGGCTTGGCTCAAGTGCTGGGCTATCTGGGCACCTGGTCGGCGCTGAAGCGCTACCGAGAGGCCCAGGGCAGAGACCCCTTGCCCGAATTGGCGGAGAAGCTCCGAGAGGCCTGGGGCAAGGAAGAGATCAGGACCCTGCGTTGGCCGATTTTTTTGAGATGGGGAGTCGTTCCGGGGTAAGGGCCTTTATATTTTCAAGACAACCTTTCCTTCGGTATGCCCTGCTTCGATCTTTTCGTGGGCCTTCTCAGCCTCCACTAAGGGAAAGACCGCGGCCAACTTCACCTTGAGCCGGCCCCCCTCGATCATGTCCTTGATTCGCGAGAGCTGGTCCGTGTCCGGCCTCACGAAGACGTAGGCCGGCTCGAGGCCGCGATGCCGGAAAAAATCCTCCTTGAGCGCCAAGATCGAGGTCAAGCGGCCACCGGGCTTGAGCAGCTCCGCGCTGTCCAGTTGGGTCTGCCCGCCCACCGTGTCGAAGACGGCGTCGAGGCCCTCCGGGTGGGCGCGGCGGACGGCCGCGACGAAGGGCGTTTGCGTGTAGTCGACGATCTCGTCGACGCCCAGGCCGCGCAAATAGTCGTGGTGCCGCGCGCTGGAGGTGGTGAGGACGTAGGCACCCGCGTCCTTCGCCATCTGGATCGCGAAGCCCCCGACGCCGCCGGCGCCGGCGTGGATCAGGACCTTGTCGCCCGCCTTGAGTTTGATCCCCTCGAAGAGCGCCTGGTAGGCGGTGAGCGCGGCCAAGGGGACGGCCGCGGCTTCTTCGAAGGAGAGGTTGCGCGGCTTGGGCGCGAGGTGCGGGTGGCGCAGGACGATGTATTCGGCGTAGGCGCCGTCCTGGATCACGTCTTTTCGGCAATAGGCGAAGACGGCGTCGCCCGGCCTGGCGTAATGCACCTTTTCCCCGACGGCCTCGACTACCCCCGCGGCGTCCCAGCCCAGGACGATGGGAAAGGCGTGGGGCAGGCGCCCCTCCAGCAGGCCTTCGCGGATCTTCCAATCCACGGGGTTGACGCCGGCGGCGTGGACCCTCACCAGGACCTCGTGAGGACCGGGCTGTGGCTTGGGAAGCTCAAGGATTTCCAAGACCTCCCGCCCGCCGAAACGTTGGATGCCGATCGCCTTCATGGCGCTACTTTGCTACTTTTCGCGATAGGATTAAACTCAAAAATACCCGTTTAACCCGAAGGAGGAAATATGCTCGCCTTCGTCTCCATCGCCCCCGAAGACCACTGGGAACACATGAGCGCCGAAATCGCCCCGCTCGTGAAAATGATCGAAAAGAGCGGCCTGGCCTATGAGCTGGGTCCCATTGGCACCACGGTCGAGGGCGAACCGGAGGCCGTCTTCGAGCTGCTGAAAGAGCTTCACCTTTTCATGCGTGGCCGCTCGAGGCGCGTCTCGACCCTGATCAAGATCGACGATCAGGTCGACCGGCCGCCGGGTCGGATCAAGGACAAGGTCGAATCGGTGCGGCGGAAGATGGTCGGTTAGGCTTTACGAAATCCTTCGATTAAACGCGGCGGCTGAGGTGCAAGGAGTAGGAGCCCAGGAATAGAATATTCGCGAGGAAGAGTAGGTAGTAGACGCCGCTTAAGCTCGACCAAATAAAATCTCCGGGAAAGCGGATCAAGGCGACGACTTGCAGGACGCCGATCGCGGTGAAGGTGAGCAGCGGCGGTCCGATGCGGTCAAAGTCGTTTTCCAGGGGGACTTGCAGCGCCGAAATCCCGATCCCGCAGAGCCAAGAGGCGACGGCACGGGCGGTCAGCGGGGTGAGCTTCCAAGGCCAATAGGGCGCCGCCTGGGCCGGTTCCCAAAACATCCAGGCGCCCAATCCCAACAGATAAAGCCCCTCCAAAAAGAGAACACCGCGGAGCCAAAAGGGCATCGGGCGAAGGCGCGGACCGATCTCGCCGGGACTTCGCCATTGCCGGATCAGCAGATAAAGCAGCAAAGGCGGCACCGCCACGTAGACGAGCAACCAGGCCCAGCCGAAGACGCTTCTCCAATGGAATTTATCGTAGTGCAGGAGGGTGGCGACCAATAACAGGGTGGTGAAGACCAAGACCGAGGGCAGGGTGGCGCGGGCCTGGGCCCAGGTCTGTTTTCGGGCGGAGAGAAAGGTCAGCAAGGCGCTCGCCAGGTAATTGGCGCCTAAAAAGGCGGCGGTGAGCGGGACCGCGATGGTCCAGGCGAAATAGCGGTCGGTCTGCTCGGTCAGGACGAAGAGCTGGATGCCGGCGATGAAGGTGAGGAGGCAGGCGAGGTAAAGCAAGCCGCGCATTCCGGGGAGGATGTTTTTGTATTGGGAATCGCTCTCTATCTCCATAAGCCCCTCGCTATGTGAGGAAATACCACGATCCACGCGCGGTCCAAATCCAAATTTTTAACTTTCCCGGGACTCCCGTTCTCTACGTTCCATCAACCTTCGCATTCCATAAAGGAGCTACCATGAAACGTAAGAGCATCGTTTTCTTGGCCCTGGCCGCCTTCGCCTTCGGCTTGGCCCAGGCGCCGCAGGTCGCCTTCGCCAAGGGCGAATGCAAGGCCGACGTCGAGAAATTCTGCAAGGACGTCCCCCACGGCAAGGGCGGCATCCGCCGCTGCCTCAAGCAAAACCAGGACCGCCTCTCCCAACCCTGCCAGGCCAAGCTGGAACGCGCCAAGCAGCGCAAGCTGGCCTGCAAGGCGGACAAAGAGAAGTTCTGCAAGGACGTGCAGCCCGGCGACGGCCGCATCAAGGCCTGCATGAAGGCGCACGAGAGCGAGCTCTCCCAGGCCTGTCGCGCCTATTTGTAATCAGATGTCCAGGTCCTCGACGAGGTATTCGCCCCGGGCGAAGCGCCCGCCCGAGAGCGGGGCGGCGTCGAGGCTCTCGAAGCGGCCCGTCGCGATCCGCTCGGCCATCAATTTCCCCAGCATATAAGACTGCATGACGCCGCGCCCGGTGGCGGCGCCCAGCTCGTAGAGATTCTCCGTCTCCGCCACCGGCCCCAGGATGGCCGATTTGTCCGGGCTCACGGCGTATAATCCGGCCCAGCCGCGCCGGTGGCGGATCGCCTCGAAGCGCCGCCGCGCACCGCGACGATAGAGCCGCAGCCAGATCTTTTTGTCGAAGAAGGGCTCGCCGTCGTAGCGGAAGGAGTAGCCCGGCTTCTCGTCGCGGTTCGAATAGCCTGCGAGCACCAAACCGCTGTGCTCTCCCTCCGCGTGCAGGTAGAGTCCCGAGCTGTCGACGATCATGCCGCGATCCGAAAAATCCTCCGCATGGCTCTCGAAGAGCGAGATCTGCCGGCGCACCGGCTGCACGGGGGAGGCGTAGCCCAGATGACGCGAGCTCACGGGGAGCCAGGCGCCCGTGCAGTTGAGCACCGCCTTCGGGCAGAAGACCTCTTTCTCCCAAAGCCCGCCTCGACCGACCTCGTGGCGGGTGTGGATTTCCTCCAAGTCCTCCTCCGACAGCGGCGAAGCGCCATGCAGGGTGTGCACGGTCTCTACCCGCCGCCCGCGCAGCTCCGCACCGGTGAAATAGAAACGGTCCAGGAATTTCACGCCGAGCGCCTTCGCCCGGGCGCGGTAGTATTCCTTCAAGAGATGCGGGTCGAGCAGTCCGTCCTTGGGCGAGAAGGTCGCTCCCGCCACGCCCTTCAGATTTTCGAACTCGGGGAGGCGTGCGCGGATCTCGTCGGGGGCGAGGTATTCGACCGGGATGCCCAGTCGATCGTACTGCGCCTTCTTTTCGCGGGCGACGGCCCAGCGGCGCGGCGAATAGAGAAAGAGATAACCCCGCTGGAAAAACTGAATCTCCGCCGCGATCCCTTCGTAAAACCGCAGCGAGCGCCAGGAGAGCTCGGCGTTGAGGGGGTGCCACCAGGTGGCGCGGCAGCCGCCGGCGTTGCGCTCGGAGGAGCTGAAGGTCCCCGCCAGGTCGAGATCGAGCACGGCGATGGAGCCCGCGCCCCGCTCCGCGAGCTGCCAGGCGGCCGAGGAGCCGAGGATGCCCGCGCCCAGGATCAGGATGTCCGGCCGGGTGAGGTCCATGGATGGATTTTATCACGACGGAGCCGAGAGGATAGCGCCCGGAAGCCGGCCGATGGCTCAACGGGTCAAGCGGCCCTTTTTCCCGAAGGCGCCCCCTCCCGGAGTCTCGACGCGGAGAGTTTCGCCCGCCTGGAAGACGCGCTCGAACTTGGAGGGGAGTTTGAATGTGAGGCGGGGCGGGTTCTTCGCGGGCTCGGCGTTGCCCAACCAATTGGCGCCGACCTGTCCCGGGCCGCCGCCCCGCAGGCCATAGGGCGCCAAGACGCGGCGCTCGCTCAGCATGGACACCTGCGTTTTTTCCAAAAACAGGTATTCGCGCTCCAGGCCCTCGCCGCCGGAGAATTTTCCGCGGCCGCCGGAGCCGCGGCGCAGCCGGTAGCCCTGGATGCGGATCGGCAGGGAATTCTCGAGAGCCTCGATCGGCGTGTTGAGGGTGTTGGTCATGTGGCTGTGGGTGCCGCTTAGGCCCGGGCCGCGGGGACCCGCGCCGCAGCCGCCAGCGAGGGTCTCGTAGTAGGAAAATCGCTCGTTGCCGAAGGCCACGTTGTTCATCGTGCCTTGGCTCGCCGCCGGGAAAAGGCCGGGCAAGGCCCGCGCCAGGGCCCCGAACAGGACGTCGACCAGGCGCTGGCTGGTCTCGACGTTGCCGCCGGCGACGGGCGCGGGATAGCGCGCGTCGACGACGCTGCCGGACCGGGTGCGGACGCGGATATCGCGTAGCGAGAGACAGTCCTCGCCGGTCAGGGCCAAGACGAGGCAGCGGAAGGCGTAGGCCACGGCGGAGAGCGTGATCGCGTAGGTGGCGTTGAGCGGTCCCGCGACCTGAGGGGCCGATTCGGAGAAATCGACGAGGACCCCGTCGCGGCCGGCCCGAATCGCGACGGCGATCTTGACGGGCTCGGGCGAGAAGCCATCGTCGTCCAAGTAGTCCGCGAAGCGATAGGAGCCGCGAGGGATCTTCCGCAGGGCCTCCCGGGTGATCCGCGACTCGTAGTCGCGCGTGGCGCGCAGGGCCGTCAGGACCTTGGGCGCGCCGTATTCGGCCACGAGCTCCAAAAGCCGCAGGCGACCGCTGCGGTTGGCGGAGAGCTGGGCTTGGAGGTCGGCGAGGCGCTCTTCGGGGTGGCGCACCTGTTTCAAAAAGGACTTCAGGAAGGCGGTGTTGCGCCGTCCGCTTCGCTCCAGCAGGGTCGGCGGGATGACGACGCCCTCGTCCTCGAGGCGCGAGGCCAGGGCCATCGAGCCGGGGGACCGGCCGCCGACGTCGCTGTGGTGCGCACGATTCGCGACGTAAAAGGTGGGGGACGCGCGTGAAGGCCCCCGGCGCGGGAGAAGGACCACCGGGGCGACCAGCGTGATGTCCGGCAGGTGCGTCCCCCCGGCGTAGGGGTCGTTGAGGATCGCCGTATCCCCCGGCCGCAGGCGGAATTTCCGCAAGGCGGCCCGAACGCTGAGCGCCATCGACCCCAGGTGCACGGGGATGTGCGCCGCCTGCGCGATCAGCTCGCCCCGGGCGTCGAAGATCGCGCAGGAATAATCGCGCCGTTCCTTGATGTTGGGCGAGAAGGCGCTGCGGCCCAAGTCGGCGCCCATCTCCTCGCAGATCGCGGCGAAGCGGTTGCGGAAGATCTCCAGCTCGATCGGACCGATGGCGGTGCTCTTAGGCACGAGACCTCCCGTCTCGCGTCAAGAGCAGGGCGCCGCCTGGGAGCCTCCGCAGCCGCCAGCCCGGCGGGACGAAGGTCGTCGCGCTGAACTCCGCCACCAAGGCGGGACCGGCAAGCGAGGCCCGGGCGGGTAGCGCGCCCCGGAGGTAGACCGGGGCCGCGAAGACATCTCCCCGCCAATAAAGGTTCGTCCGGTCCGCAGGCGCGGCGCGGCTTCCCCGTTGCGGCGCGGTCTCGGCGGGCTCGGGCCGTTTCTCCGGCGCCGTCACCTGCAGGCGGAGGTTCACCACCTCGATGGCCCGGCCGCGGTAGGCGTGGCCGTAGCGCCGGCGGTGGGCGGCGTCGAAGGCCTGGCGGAAGCCCGGTCGGTGGGCGAGGCCCAGCTCGAAGGACTGCCCGGCGTAGCGCAGGTCGAGGGTCTCGGCGAAGCGCAGCGCGCGCGGCGCGACCCGCTCGGCGCGGGCGTCACGCCGCGCCTGCGCCCTCAGCTCCTCGAAGATCCTCCTCAAGGCGGCGGGCGAGGCCTCTTCCTCCCGCCACAGGACCGTCCGCACGTAGTCGCGCCGCCACTCCGCGAAGGCCATGCCGTAGGCCGAGAGCAGGCCGGGATTTGGCGGGACGAGGACTTGCGGGATCTGCAGGGCCTCGGCCAGCTCGGCGGCGTGGAGGGCGCCGGCGCCGCCGAAGGGGAAGAGGGCGAAGCGCCGCGGGTCGTGGCCGCGCTGCAGCGAGAGGACGCGCAGCGACCGCGCCATGTTGGCGTTGGCCACGGCGATGATGCCCTCGGCGGCCTCCCGCGGGGAGAGGCCGAGGCGTTTCGCCAAGCGCCCGAGCGGGGCCTCGATCCGTTCGGGAAAAAGCCGCATCCGCCCGCCCAGGAAGTGCCGGGGCGGAATGCGTCCCAGGGCGACGTGGGCGTCGGTCACGGTGAGTTGCCTTCCGCCGCGGCCGTAGCAAATGGGCCCGGGATCGGCGCCGGCGCTCCGCGGCCCGACGCGCAGGGCGCCGCCCGCGTCGATCCAGGCCAGCGAGCCGCCGCCCGCGCCGATCGTGTCGATGCGGATCATCGGCGTCTTGACGGGGTAGTCGCCGAGTGCCGCCTCGCTGGTGAACTCGAGGGCGCCGTCGATCAGGCTCATGTCGGTGGAGGTCCCGCCCATGTCCAGGGTCAGGAGGCGGCGGAAGCCGGCGGCCTCGGCCGCTCGCAGGGCGCCCAGGGCGCCGCCCGCCGGGCCGGAGAGCAGGGTACGCACCGCCTGCCGCGAGGCCTCGGCGACGGAGAGGCCGCCGCCGTTGGACTGCAGGATGCGGACCGGGCGGCGCAGGCGTTTCTGCAGGCGGCGTAGGTAGCGCGCCATGACCGGCGCGACGTAGGCGTTGACGCAGACGGTGGAGCTTCTCTCGTACTCGCGAAATTCGGGGCAGATCTCCGAGGAGACCGACAGCGGTTTTCCCAGGGTTTTCAGGAATCGCGCCGCGAGCCGTTCGTGGGCGGGATTGGCGTAGGCATGCAGCAGGCAAAGCGCCAGGGACTCGACGCCCGCGCCGCGCAGGCGGCGCCGCAGGGCCTTCAGCTCCGCGGCCGAGGGACTTCGCAGGACCTTGCCTCCCGCGCCGATTCGCTCGGCTAGGCCGAAGCGCAGTCGGCGCGCGACCAGCGGCGGGGTTTTGCGCGGCTCCAGCGCGTAGAGGCAGGGGCGCTCCTGGCGTCCGATCTCGACGACGTCTTCGAAGCCCGCGGTGGTGACGAGCGCCACCCGCGCGCCTTTGCGTTCGAGCAGGGCGTTGGTCGCGACGGTGGAGCCGTGGACAAGGGAGTAGGCGCCCTTCAGCCCCAGCTCTTTCAAGCCCCGGGCGACGGCCCGGGAGGGGTCGCGGGGCGTCGACAGGACCTTGTGACTGCGGACGCCCTCCGGGGACAAGACGAAGAAGTCGGTGAAGGTGCCCCCCGTGTCGACGGCGACGATCGGAACGGCGGCTTTTCGGCGGCGGCCTTTCATGGCCGCGAAAAAATATCAGATCTTGGAAGGAAGGAAATCTCTTTGTTATGGTGGCCCTATGTCCGAGGCCAAGGCCGACATCAAGCTCGAAGAGCTTCCCAAATCCCCTGGCGTCTACCTGATGAAAAACGCCAAGGGCGAGGTGCTCTACGTGGGGAAGGCGAGCAACCTGCGCGCGCGGGTGGGGAGCTATTTCGGCAAGGAGGCCCATGACCGCTACCAGGTGCGTTTCCTGATCTCCAAGGTCGCCTCCGTCGAGACCGTCCTTACCGACAACGCCAAGGAGGCCCTGCTCCTCGAGAATACGCTCATCAAGAAGCACCGGCCGCGCTACAACATCGACCTGAAAGACGACAAGAGCTACGTCAGCCTCAAGCTTTCGGTGCGCGACGAGTTTCCGCGGATCTACGTCACCCGGAGGCTCAAGAAGGACGGCAGCCTCTACTTCGGCCCCTATTCCTCGGCCTGGGCCTGCCGGGAAGTGGCCGAGTTCATCGAGGCGCACTTCAAGCTGCGCACCTGCGGCGACCACGAGTTCCGCAACCGGGTGCGTCCCTGCCTTCAGTACCAGATCAAGCGCTGCGACGCGCCCTGCGTGGGTTATGTCGATGCCGAGGCCTACGGGAAGGTGGTGCGCCAGGTGCGGCTCTTCCTCGAGGGCAAGAGCGGCGAACTGAAGAAAATCGTCGGCGATCTAATGCAAGGCGCCGCCGAGCGCGAGGCCTACGAGGAGGCCGCCCGCTACCGCGACCTGCTGCGCGACATCGACCGGACCCTCGAGAAGCAGAAGGTGGTCAGCCACCGGGCCGTCACCCGCGACGTGCTGGGCATGCACCGCGAGGGCGAGGCGCTTTCCCTATATCTCATGATGGTGCGGGAGGGGAGCCTGCAGGAAAACCGCAGCTTCCACTTCAAGTCCCACGAGGAGGACGCGGAGGTTCTGGCCTCCTTCCTGCTGCAGTATTATGCGGAGGGGCGCTTCATCCCCGCCGAGATCCTATTGCCGGTCGAATTGCCGGAGGCCGCCAGCCTGGCCGAGATCCTGGGCGAGCGCGCCGGGCGCAAGGTCGAGCTCTTGCTCCCGCGTCGCGGCGAGAAGTCGGCCCTGTTGAAATTGGCCGGACAGAACGCCAAGCAGGCCTTCCTGAGCCGCGACCGCAAGCAAAAAGACACCGAGGAGGTGCTCGCCGACCTGCAGGCCCGCCTGGGGCTGCAAAAGCTGCCGCAGGCCATCGAGTGCTACGACATCAGCAATTTTCAGGGGCGCGAGTCGGTGGGCTCGATGGTGACCTTCCGCGAGGGCAAGCCCTACCGGCAGGGCTACCGCCACTTCAAGATCAAGACGGTGGAGGGGGCCAACGACTTCGCCTCGATGTACGAGGTCCTGACGCGGCGCCTGCGCCGCGCGGCGGAAGGCGAGGAGGCCTGGGCCTTGCCGGACCTGATCGTCATCGACGGCGGGAAGGGACAGCTGAACGCCGCCGCCCAGGCCCTGCGCGACCTCGAGATCGTCGGCGTCGACCTGATCGCGCTGGCGAAGAGCAAGCTCTTGGGCGAGACCTGGCGGGACGAGGCGCCGCCGGAGGCCCCGCGCTCGCGCAGCGAGGAGCGTGTCTTTCTGCCTAACCGCAAGAACCCGGTCTTCTTTCCGCCAAATTCCTCCGCGCTCTTCGTCCTGGTACAGATCCGCGACGAGGCGCATCGCTTCGGCATCGAGTTCCACCGCAAGCTGCGCAAGCGCCGCACCCTCGACTCGGCCCTCGAGCAGGTGCCGGGCATCGGCGAGGCGCGGCGGAAGAAGCTCCTGCATCACTTCGGCAGCCTGAAGCGCATCCGGGCGGCCTCCGCAGAGGAGATCGCGACCGCGATCGGCGTCTCGATGGAGCTGGCCCAGCGCCTCCAAGGCGCCCTCGGCGAAGAGGAAATCTAACGCGAGCGGTCGTCAAAGCATTGACGGAGGCCCTGATAAATTGACTAAAAAAATATTGACGATCAATAGTTTATGTACAGAGATTGCAAGACGGAGCAAGGCGTTAAACTTTCAACATCCTGAATTAATTCAATATTAATATGTACATATAATAATAAAACTTCTCCGAGGCTGTGGCACATCGATTGCTAATTCTCATGTTTAGGAATCCTTTGCAGTGAACCTAAGCATGGGGAGAAGCCATCATGATTCCGAAAGAAAGACCTGGAAGCGATTGCGGCAGCATCGTCGTCAACACCGAGAAGTCCCCCGATCAGCAGCTCTTGGAGGAGAAGGGCGAGATCCTCTCCTGCGGCGGGGTTTACCTCTCCCCGTCCTCGGCGCCCTCCTTCAAGAAGGAAGACACTTACCAACTCCTGTTCCTTCCGAACTACCGCCAGGGCGTGATCATGTATAAGAACCTCGAGGCCATGAGCTCGACCCAAGAAGACCTCTATCCCAGCGGCGGCTCGATTCGCGAGGCCGGCACCTCCCACGAGGCCCTGCGTCGCCTGTTCCGCGAGGGACTGAATTGAGCGGATCCAGGAATTCCCTCGACAATCCTTGGCCTTGATGCCAGCCTGACGGTTCCCGAATAAATCCTCTTTTCCAGCGGAGCCTTGTGCCGACCTACCAATCGATCTTTTCCCCCAGCGATTCCCGGCAGCGACAAGATAACTTTGAGGCCTATTGGGAGTTTTCCCAACGGCACAGCGGGAAAATTCTCGAAGACCAGAAAGACCTGACGACCAAGCGCGATCTCCTGGCCGGATTTCAGCGCGAGGCCGTGCGTTCGCGAAAACCGCTGGCGGATCCCGAAAAATTCTATCGCAACTACGTCAAAATGCGCGACGACCCGCGCAGTCTCGACCGCAAGACCTTGTTGCTGACTTGCATCTATAAATTCGCCAGGCACGAGTGGGTGGGAATTTCCGGCGCCTGGGATGCGATCCCTTCCATGGCCGAGGCCAAAAAGACCACCGAGCGGATCAGCCGCTACCACCTGTGCGAGGAATTCTGCCACGTGAGGCTCTTCCACGAGATGTTTCGGACCTTCCATTTGGACAAGGTCGAGTGGGTACCGCTGGGCCCTTGGATGCAGAGGGTTTATCGGATCTTTCCGAAGGTGCCCGAGAGCCTGATGAGCCCGCCCGCCTTCGTCTCGGAATTGATGGGGATGACTTTTTACCTGGAGCTCGACCGGCTCTTCGACGAGGTCTTCGCCGACGAGCCCGAGGCCCGAGACCGGCTCCGAGCCCTGTTGCACGAGATCATGGTCGACGAGCTGGCCCACATCGGCCAGCGCCGCAACTTCATCGGTGCCGTCGGTATCCGCGCCGCGCGCCGGATGGTGCGGCCGATGATCACGGCCTTCTTCAAGGACATCCCCGAGGCGAAATACCTGCTGGATATCCCGCGCATGGTCCGCGAGGGACTGGATTTCGACTACAGCGTGATGCGGCCGGAGTTGATCGAAAGAAGCTGGGTGCCGTCTTACTGCCGGACGGAGAGAGAGACGGCCTCGCCAAGGCTGGCGGGCGCCTAAGCTTCGACGCCGCTTGGATCCGGAGTGCCTACAGGAAGGCCAGCCACTCTCGGTGCTTGGAGCTCTTGCCCCGCACCAAATCGTGAAAATCCTTCTGCACCTGCTGCGTGATCGGGCCCGGTTTGCCCGAGCCGATCTTGCGATGGTCCAGCTCGCGCACCGGGGTGATCTCGGCGGCGGTGCCGGTGAGGAAGATCTCGTCGGCGATATAGAGCTCGTCGCGGGAGAAGTGGGTCTCTTTGACCGCGATGCCGCGGTCTTTGAGCAGCTCGATCACGGTGTCGCGGGTGATGCCCTGTAGGGCGCTGGTGGTCAGCGGCGTGACGACCTTGCCGTTCTTCACCATGAAGAGATTTTCGCCGCTGGCCTCGGAGACGTAGCCCTCGGGGTCGAGCATCACGGTTTCTTCGTAGCCGGCCAGCATGGCCTCGCGCTTGGCGAGGATGGAGTTGACGTAGTTGGCCACCGCCTTGCTTTTGGTCATCGTGGCGTTGATGTGGTGGCGGGTGTAGCTGGAGACCTTGGCGCGGATGCCGTGCTTCACGCCCTCGTCACCCAGGTAGGTGCCCCAGGGCCAGGCGATGACGGCTACGCGGATCCGGTTGCTGGTGGCGTGCAAGCCCATCTCGCCGTCGCCGACGAAGACCAGGGGCCGCAGGTAGCCGGCCTTCAGCTTGTTGACGCGGAAGATCTCTTTGCAGGCCTCGAGGAGTTCGGCCTTGGGAAAGGGGATCTCCATCAACAGGATGTGGGCCGAGTCGTAGAGACGGTCGATGTGCTCTTGCAGGCGGAAGATCGCGCTTTTGCCGTCCTCGCCCTCGTAGCAGCGGATGCCCTCGAAGACGCCCAGTCCGTAGTGCAGGGTATGCGTCAGGACGTGCACGTTGGCTTCGTCCCAGGGGATCATTTTTCCGTCGAGCCAGATTTTTTCTACTTTTTGAACCATGGTTTTCCTCTGTCCGGGCACGGGGTGGCGATAATTTTTTTTCTCGCGGTAGAGGGCGAGGACGTTCCGCCTCTACGGTCGCTGCAAGACCTTTTTCAAATTTTCGGCATAAGGGGCCCGAGCGATGCCCTTCTCCGTCACGATGGCCTCTACCAGCTCATGGGGCGTGACGTCAAAGGCCGGGTTGAAGACCTTGATTCCCGCCGGCGCGCTGGGGGTGCCGAAGAAGGCGGTGACCTCCTCCTCGGGGCGCTGCTCGATCGGGATGTGCGAGCCGTCCGGAGTCTCGAAGTCGACCGTGGAGGAGGGCGCCACCACGTAGAGCGGGATGCCGTGGTGCCTGGCCAGGACCGCCACGCCGTAGGTGCCGATCTTGTTGGCGACGTCGCCGTTGGCGACGATGCGGTCGCTGCCGACCACCGCGCCGTGGATCTTGCCCAGCCGCATCAGGTGGCCGACCATGTTGTCGGTCACCAGCGTCACGTCGATGCCGTTTTTGCTCAGCTCCCAGGCGGTCAGCCGGGCGCCTTGCAAAAAAGGCCGGGTCTCGGAGGCGATCACCTTGAATTTCTTGCCGCGACGCTGCGCCTCGTAAAAGACCGAGAGGGCGGTGCCCTCGCCGGCCGTCGCCAGGGCGCCGGCGTTGCAGTGGGTGAGGTAGGTCTTGCCCTCCTCGATCAGGGGCGCGCCCTTTTCGCCCATCTGCCGGCACATGACGACGTCTTCCTCGAAGACGCGCAGGGCCTCCTCGAGGATCTTGTTCTGCAGGACCAGGAGGCTCGAGTCCTTTTCTTTCCGGTAGAAAGCTTGGATGCGCTTCACCGCCCAGGGTAGGTTGACCGCCGTGGGGCGCTGGCTGATGAGCAGGTCGGCGGCGCGGTCCATCTCGGCGAAGAACTCTTCGTGGTTTTTGGCCTTAGAATTATTGGCCGCCAAGGCCATCCCCAGCGCACCCGCCACGCCGATCGCCGGGGCGCCGCGCACCACCATCGTCTTGATCGCCTCCGCGACTTCCTCATGGGTGCGATAGGTGTTGTAGATCTCGTGGTTGGGCAGCTTGCGTTGGTCGATCATCACGACCGCGCCGTCTTGCCATTGTAGGGTGAAAAAATTCAAAGCTATCCCTTCAGTTTCTTGATCAAAATGTCGTTCACGACCTTCGGATTGGCCTTGCCGCCCAAGGCCTTCATCGTCTGCCCGACGAAGAACCCGAAGAGCTTGTCCTTGCCCGAGCGGTAATCGGCCAAGTTTTTCGGGTTGTCGGCCAGGACCTTGTCGACCACCGCCTCGATGGCGCCGGTGTCCGAGACCTGCTTCATGCCCTTCTCTTCGACGATGTCCGCGACGGCCTTGCCGCTGGCGGCGACCTCGTCGAGGATCTCTTTGGCCATGCCCAAGCTGATATCGCCCGCCTCGGTCATTTTCAAGACCTCGGCGACCGTCGCGGATTGAATCCGGTCGAAGGTCTCGGGGACGTCCTTCTGCAGCTTGAGCAGGTGGGTCATGTAGAGGTTGCTGAGCTTCTTGGGCTCGATCCCGGCGGCGAGCTTGACGGCCGCTTCCCAATGCTGGGCCACCGACTTCTCGGCGGTCAGGACCTCGGCGTCGTAAGCCGGAATGGCGTAGTCCCGCGCGAAGCGCTCGGCCTTCTCGAAGGCCAGCTCGGGTTGCTCCTTCCGCAGGCGCTCGACCCAGGCCTCCTCGACGATCAGGGGCAGCAGGTCGGGGTCGGGGAAATAGCGGTAGTCGTTGGCCTCTTCCTTGGAGCGCATCGATTCGGAGACGCCCTTGTCGGCGTTCCAGAGCCGCGTCTCCTGCACCACTTTTTTTCCGTCGAGGATCAGGGCCTCCTGACGCTTGACCTCGTACTCGATCGCGCGCTCGACGTTGCGGAAGCTGTTCATGTTTTTCAGCTCGCAGCGGGTGCCGAATTCTTTTTGCCCGACGGGCCGAATCGAGACGTTGGCGTCGCAGCGGAAGCTGCCTTCCTCCATGTTGCCGTCGCAGATCTCGAGGTAGACCAGGATGTCGCGCAGGCGCTTCAGGTAGGCGCTGGCCTCTTTGGGGCCGCGCATGTCGGGCTCGGAGACGATCTCGATGAGCGGCGTGCAGGCGCGGTTGAGGTCGACGTGGCTGACGTCGGAGGCGCCCAGATCGTGGACCAGCTTGCCGGCGTCTTCTTCCATATGGATGCGGGTCAGGCCGACGCGCTTCTTTTGGCCGTCGACCTCGATGTCGAGGTAGCCCTTGGAGCAGAGCGGCAGCTCGTACTGGCTGATCTGGTAGCCCTTGGGCAGGTCGGGGTAGAAATAGTTCTTTCGGGCGAAGACGCTCTTGCGCGCGATCGTGCAGTGCGTGGCCAGTCCGGCCTTGATGGCGAACTCGACCGCCTTGCGGTTGAGCACCGGCAGCACCCCGGGCAGGCCCAAGCAGACCTCGCAGGTGTTGGTATTGGGCGGTCTCCCAAATTCCGTCGAGCAAGAACAGAAAATCTTGGTGTTCGTCTTGAGCTGGGCGTGGACTTCCAATCCGATGACGGTCTCGAAGGTGGTCATAGCGGCGCCCTCATCTTGTGCCATTCGGTCGCCTGCTCGTAGGCGTAGCCGGCGTGGAGCAGCTTCTCTTCTTGGAAGGAGCCTGCGATCAGCTGCATGCCGATGGGGAGCTTGGAGGCGCTTTGGCCGCAGGGGAGGCTCATCCCGGGCAGACCGGCCAGGTTGACGTTGATCGTGAAGATGTCGCTCAAATACATCTGGATCGGGTCGTCGGTCTTCTCGCCCAGCTTGAAGGCGTGGGAAGGGGAGGTGGGCGTCACCAGGACGTCGACCTTCTGGAAGGCCGCCTCGAAGTCGCGGCGGATCAGCGTGCGCACCTTCTGCGCCTTCAAGGAATAGGCGTCGTAGTAGCCCGCGCTGAGCACGTAGGTGCCCAGCCTGATGCGCCGCTTGACCTCGGCGCCGAAGCCCTCGGAGCGGGAGCGGACGTACATCTCGAAGAGATCCTTTACGCCCGCGGCGCGGTGCCCGTAGCGGACGCCGTCGTAGCGCGCCAGGTTGCTGCTGGCCTCGGCGGGGGCCAGAATATAAT